>NZ_LMQJ01000003.1:0-257749 GCF_001424605.1 Bradyrhizobium sp. Leaf396 | reverse complement strand
TGGCTGAACCGCTCTCCCAGCGCCAGATCCCGCAGTGACAAAGAGCTTGGCGGTAAGGTCAAGGCCAGTTTCCTGGCGAGTGACCGCACCTATGGCGCGCGCCGGGTGTGGCGTGACGTGCTCGCCGACGGGGCTGACTGTGGCCTGCACCGCATCGAGCGGCTGATGCGCTTGCAAGGYTTGCGAGCGCGGCCGCGGCGCCGGCGCTTGCCGAAGGACAGTGGCGATCGGCAACTCGAGAGCRTGCCAGCGAACCTGCTGGACCGGCGGTTTGTCGCCGAGCGGCCGAACCAGAAGTGGATCGCCGACTTCACTTATCTCTGGACGGCCGAGGGCTGGCTCTATGTGGCGGCGGTGATCGACCTGTTCTCGCGCCRGGTGGTGGGCTGGTCGATGAGTGCCGCCATGACGGCACAACTCGTGACGGACGCCTTGTTGATGGCTGTCTGGCGCCGYGGCAAGCCGGATGCGCTGCTGCATCATTCCGATCAAGCAGTCAGTATACGAGCGATCAGTTCCAGCGACTGATGGCCGACCACGGCATCGTTTGCAGCATGAGCCGCTCCGGCAACGTCTGGGACAACGCGGCGATGGAAAGCTTCTTCTCCTCGCTCAAGACCGAACGGACGGAAAGCAAAACCTACAGGACCAGAGACGAGGCACGAGCCGATGTGTTCGACYACATCGAAAGATTCTACAACRCCACCCGCAGGCACTCGACCATCAGCTGTCTCAGCCCGGTTGAGTTCGAGCGCAAGGTGGGATTAGCTTAACCCGGTGTCCATCAAACCGGCAGCAGCTCACATACCAGTTCTGCGCGCGGCGAGGTGTCTGGTGCGACGAAGATCAGGCCGAGCTCGNCCCGCAGGCACTCGACCATCAGCTGTCTCAGCCCGGTTGAGTTCGAGCGCAAGGTGGGATTAGCTTAACCCGGTGTCCATCAAACCGGCAGCAGCTCAAACGAACGCGTTTGCGACATACTCGTTCTTCCTCCTGACCTGAACGCGCCAGCTCCCCGATTCGAGTTTTGTAAAGGCCGGCATTGCGTGTGCACTCCACCCCGATTTCGTGTGCGCTACGTGTGCACCGGGAGATCAAATGCGGTACAAGCGTGTGCAATTCTGGCTAGTTAGAGTGCATACGTCCGCGCTAGTTCCTGTTCTGGCCCGCTGAGGCAATAGGATAAGTAATTGGAATATCAACACTATCGCTTTTCTGTGGCCCCGATGATGGATTGGACCGACCGGCATTGCCGGGTGTTCCACCGTCACCTAAGCCGGCGGGCGCTGCTCTATACGGAGATGCTTACCACCGGGGCCGTCATTCATGGCGACGGCAAGCGGCTGCTCGGGTTCGATCCGTGCGAGCATCCGGTGGCGCTTCAGCTCGGCGGCTCGGATCCGCGTGACCTTGCCGAAGCTGCTCGGATCGGCGAGGCCTTCGGCTACGACGAGATCAATCTCAATGTCGGCTGCCCATCCGATCGCGTGAAGGATGGCCGCTTCGGTGCCTGCCTGATGGCAGAGCCGGAGCTGGTGGCGAGATGCGTCGCTGCAATGAAGAGCACCGTCGCCATTCCGGTCACGGTGAAGTGCCGTATCGGAATCGACGATCAGGACCCGGAAGCCGCGCTCGATGCACTCGCACATGCGGTGGTCGCCTCCGGCTGCGACACGCTGATCGTGCATGCCCGCAAGGCCTGGCTCAACGGATTGTCTCCGAAAGAAAACCGCGACATTCCCCCGCTCGACTACGATCGCGTCTATCGTCTCAAGCGCGCGATGCCCAATGTGCCTGTCATCATCAACGGCGGCATCTCTTGCCTCGAAGAGGCGAAAGGACATCTCGACCATGTCGATGGCGTGATGCTTGGGCGCGCCGCATATCAGGAGCCATGGCGGCTGCTGTCAGTCGATGGCGAGATCTTCGGCGAGACGGCGCCCCACGCGTCCATGCAGGAAGCGCTCGAGGCGATGATGCCCTATATCGATCAGCAGCTCGCGCGCGGCACGCGGCTGCACGCGATCACGCGGCATTTCGTCGGCGCATTCCATGCCGTGCCGGGCGCGCGAGCCTTCCGTCGTCATCTGGCCGAGCAGGGGGTGAAGCCCGGCGCTGGTCTCGAGGTGCTGCGCGATGCGATCGCGCGTATCGGCGCCCGCGTCCCGGTGGAGGCGGCGTAAGTCGGTTAGTTGACGGCCGTGCGCGAGCGGCGGGGACTGCGCTGGAGCTCCGGATAGCCGGTGAGCATCAACGTGTCGGCGCGCACGCCCCAGCTCTCCAGGCGATCGAGGAAGCTCATGCCGAGCAGATTGGTTTTCATCTGTCCGCGTGGAACGACGAGAGCGGGCACCGATTTTTCCACGAGCTGACCGACGGAGAGACGATCGAGCGTGAGGCGGGCTGCCTTGGTGCGGCCGCCGGCAGTTTCCAGGTCGACGTCATATTCAAGCATCTCGAGCGGCAGCCCGATTGCTTTTGCGGTTTCCCAGGTCAGCACGACCGACGTCGCGCCGGTATCGATCACCATTGGCGCGGTGACGCCATTGATCTTCGCACGCAGCGCGAATTCGCCGCCCTGGCCGCGCGGGATCTGCACGGCAGGGGCCGGTGCCGCCGCCTGGGCACGAAAAATGTGTGAAACCTTGTGGCTGGCGCGTGCGATCTGACCGGCGTCGCCATAGGCGACGACGGCACCTGCCGTGCCGGCGAGCAGGACGAAAACGAGCAGGAAGCGGATCATCGCGCGCCTCCGAACACAAGCCGGCGGGTCAGATGCGTTTCGGCGATCCCCCGGTCGGCGTAAGTCCGGCTTCCGCCATCCGCGCCGGCAAGAGGGCCATGGTCGCGAGCCGCTCCGCGCTTTCCATGGCGTGCCAGCGCGCGATCTCGGGCAAGGTTCGGCCGCAGCCGAAGCATAGCTTGGTCTTGGGATCGATCATGCAGACGGCAACGCACGGCGTTTCTTTGCTCATTCGGACATAGTGATGGATCGTCGGACATTTCTGCAAGCATCTCGTTAGGAGCCTGTGCCGGCGCTCATGATGGGCTTGTGCCGCGGCCGGCGTTTCTCGTCCGGCAGAGGGGAACTCTCCGGCTGGAGCGGCGGAGCATCATCCGATAGCGGCGCAAGCGCACTCATCACGCGCTCCGGCGGGAAGGTGACGATCACCTCGGTGCCGATGCGCAGTTTCGATTTCAGTGTGAACGTGCCGCCATGCAGGTCGATCAGATTCTTGGCGATGGGCAGACCGAGGCCAGCGCCCTGTTCGGCCGACTTGATCGAGTTGGAGCCCTGGCCGAACGAGGCGAGCACAACCGGAATCTCGTCTTCGGGGATGCCGGAGCCGGAGTCCTTCACCGAGAGATATTGTCCGCCCGAGGCGGTCCATCCCGCCTTGAGCCAGATCTCGCCGCCTTGAGGTGTGAACTTGATCGAGTTGGATAGCAGATTGAGCACGACCTGGCGGATCGCGCGCTCGTCAGCCCAGAGCCTCGGCATGCCCTGCTCGAATACTTCGTGGATGGTGATGCCGCGGCTCGATGCGCGCAGCTTCATCAAATGATGGCAGTCGGCGACGATACCGACCAGCGACACCGCTTCCTCGTTGAGTTCGTAGCGACCGGCCTCGATCCGCGACAGATCGAGGATCTCGTTGATGAGGTTGAGCAGGTGTACGCCCGAATTGTGAATATCGGCGGAATATTCCTTGTAGACCGGCACCGCATGCGCCCCGAATATTTCGCTCTTCATCACCTCGGAAAAGCCGAGGATCGCATTCAGCGGCGTTCGTAGCTCATGGCTCATCTGTGCCAGGAAGCGCGACTTGGCGACGTTGGCGGCTTCGGCGCGGTGGCGCGCTTCGTCCGAGATCGCCTTGGCCTGTTCGAGCTCGCCGATCAGCGCGTCTTTCTCGGCGCGCGCTTCCAGCGTGGCGAAGGTCGAGGAGTGCAGGCGGTGCGCCAGCAACACGAAGTAGCCTTCGGCGGCGAGGGCGAGCGCGGCCAGGATGTAGTTGTCCAGCGAGCCGGTCATCGCCAGGCTAAGTGCCATTGCGACCGCGACCGGCGCGGTGGCGGCAAGGGCGGCGATCGGCAGATTGGCGGCGAGCATGCTCGATACTGCGATCACGAGCAGCATCAGGAACATCATCAGGGATTCCGTGACCATGTCGAGCACGGGATGGATCAGGATCGCCATCCAACACAGGCCATAGAGCAGATCGATCACGACGAAGCGCGTCCGCCAGGCGCGCGTCGCAGTCGGAGAGGCGGGCTCGCTCAGGAAGCGCCGGCAGCTCCGGATCATCGCCGCGTGGATGCAGAGCATGCCGACTGTCCAGGCCGCGGCCGGGATCGGCTGCATCCACAGCCCGAACAGCACGCCGGTGGCCACCACCAGCAGCATGACGACGTAGGAGGCCGACAGCCGCGTTTGCGCGTATTGTCGCAGCATCTCGGCGTCGAAAGCCGGACGGGTTCCACTGGTCGACGTTAACTTGTCCCGTGCCTCACGCACCCGCTGCGCCGCAGCCCTTCGGCTGCTCGCCGATGGAGCGCTCACCGGCTCGGCCGGAAGCTGCACGACCTCGGGCTTTTCAGCGGGGTTACTCATCAAGCAACACGATTCCTGCCCACGCCGGACGCGGGCCTTCTGCATTGTCTATCTCTGGCAAGAAATCCTTAAGAGGTGACTTAAGGAGCTAAAGAATTACCTTAACCGGGCGTTAATCCACCGTCGTCCGGGTCTCAGTCCGCGGAAAGGCGCCGGCGCCTTCATTTGAAGAAAACGAGCGTGACCAATGCGAACACGGGCAGCAGCAGGACGGAGGTCCAGGCCATGTATCCGAAGAAGCCCGGCATCGCGACGCCGCCCGCTCGCGCGATCGCGTACACCATGAAGTTGGGCGCGTTGCCGATGTAGGAGTTTGCGCCCATGAACACCGCACCTGCGGAAATCGCCGCAAGGGTGACGGCGCCGTTTGTCATCAGCTGCTTGGCGTCGCCTCCGGCAAGCTCGAAGAAGACGAGATAGGTTGGCGCATTGTCGAGAAAGGATGAGAGCACGCCGGTCAACCAGAAATAGGCGGCATTGTTCGGCGTCCCGTCGGCGTTGGTGACCATGTTCACGACGGAGGCAAACGCGCCGGATTTGCCCGCGTTGAGAATTGCAAGCACGGGGATGATGGTGATGAAGATGCCGGCGAACAGCTTTGCCACCTCGACTATGGGGCCCCAGGAGAAGCCGTTCGCGTCGTGGTCCTCCTTCGAGGTGACGGCGAGAGATGCGAACACGACGCCGATCATCACGGCATCGCGCAGAAGATTCTGCAGCTGGAGGTGCGTGCCCAGAACTTCAAATCCGCCGAGGTCGAGCTTGGCACTCAAGAGGATCGCAGTGATGATCACTCCCATCAAAGCGAAGTTGAGGCCGCCGCTGATCCGCAGGGGATTGTCCGGAGTTGGGTCCGGTTTGACGCGGCCTTCCTTGCGGTAAAGATAAGCATCGATGCAAAAGAACAGGACAAGCAGAATCCAGGCAGCGAACGTGGTCTGGGGGAACAGGTGCGTCGTCGTCCAGAAGAAGTCCACGCCGCGCAGAAAGCCCAGAAACAGCGGCGGGTCTCCTAAGGGTGAAAGCGAGCCGCCGATGTTGGACACAAGAAAGATGAAGAAGATCACGACGTGGGCGTTGTGCCGACGGTCGTCGTTGGCGCGGATCACCGGCCGGATCATGACCATCGACGCGCCGGTCGTGCCGATGACGCTCGCGATCAGAGTGCCTAGCGCGAGCAGCAGCGTATTCAGGACCGGGGAGCCGTGGAGATTGCCGCGCACCACGATTCCGCCGGCGACCGTGAACAGGGCAAGTAGCAGCAGAATGAACGGGACGTATTCGAGCAGCGCGGTATGAGCGAGTGCCTGGATGGTTGGAAGCGGACCGTACCAGATTGCAAGCGGCAGCACGATCAGGGCGGCCCACATCGCGGCAATCTTGCCTTGATGATGCTCCCAGAAGTGAGGTGCTGCTAGCGGAAATATTGCGATGGACAGCAGCATGCCCGCAAATGGAAGCGCCCATTGCGGGCCAATGCTGGCGCCATCGAGCGATGCGGCCAGAGTCTGCGAAGGTGATGCAGTCAGGATCAGGATAGCAACGATGAGCGGGCTGGTGATGAGGCGGGAGAGCCGTCGATAGATTCCACGCCTGGCGACCTCGGGGTGTCCCCGTCGACGCTCCAGCGCTAGGCCGACACAGGCAACGACGAGAATGGCGGCGATCACGCTAAGCAAGACTCCCCCCGAAGATTATGGTTTTCCGTTCGCCCGCCTAGCTGAAGCTTCGTCGCGGCCGAGGCCGCGACGAAGTCGAAGCTGCGCGACCCTGGACCGGGCCGTAACCGAGCGTCAGCGTTGCAGGCGTGCGAGCAGGCTCGACGTATCCCAGCGCTTGCCGCCCATTTTCTCGACCTCAGAATAGAACTGATCGACCAGCGCGGTAACGGGCAGGTTGGCGCCGTTGCGGCGGGCCTCGGCGATCGCGATCGAGAGATCCTTGCGCATCCATTCGACCGCGAAGCCGAAATCGTACTTGCCCTCGTTCATTGTCTTGTAGCGATTTTCCATCTGCCAGGATTGTGCGGCCCCCTTCGAGATAGTCTCTATGACCGCGGCCACGTCGAGGCCGCTCTTCTTGGCGAAGTGGATCCCCTCGGAGAGACCCTGCACCAGACCGGCGATGCAGATCTGGTTGACCATCTTCGTCAGCTGACCGGAGCCAGCGGGCCCGAGCAGTTTGCACATCCGCGCGTAGGCGCCTGTGATGATCGGCTCGGCGCCGGAATACGCGTCCTCCGCGCCACCGCACATCACGGTCAGGACGCCGTTCTCGGCGCCGGCCTGGCCGCCGGAGACCGGCGCGTCGACGAATTTGAACCCGGCCTTGGTGGCGGCTGCATCCAGCTCTCGCGCAACCTCGGCGGAGGCAGTGGTATGGTCGACGAAGGTCGCACCCTTCCGCATGCCGGCGAACGCGCCGTCGGGTCCGATCGTGACTGCGCGCAGGTCATTGTCGTTGCCGACGCAGCACATCACGAAGTCCTGGCCCTCCGCGGCGGCCTTCGGGGTCGGTGCTGTCTTGCCGCCGAACTTGTCCGCCCATTCCTTCGCCTTGGCCGCGGTGCGGTTATAGACGGTGACCTCATGGCCCCCTTTCTTCACGAGGTGTCCGGCCATGGGGAAGCCCATCACGCCGAGGCCGAGGAAAGCGACTTTAGCCATTGTGGTACCTTGTCCGTAGTTTGGGTTTTACGGTTCTTGCCAAGCAAGGGATGCCTGGGTTCCGCGGTGAGGGCGGACTGGACGCGCACCATAAACCCTTGAGGCCAGAGGGCAACGGCTTCGTTTGGCCGCCCCCTGTGCTAGGATGGCGGACCCAAGGACTTCAAAATGAGGGAGCGAGAGCATGGGCGGCGTGAGTGTTGGCGTCCTCGATCATTTCAACATCCGGACCCGGAATCTGGCCGAGACCGTTCGCTTCTACGAGGACGTGCTGGGCCTGGAAAAAGGCGCTCGGCCGAACTTCGCCTTCCCGGGCGCCTGGATGTATAGCGAGGGCAAGCCCGTGGTGCATCTCGTCGATATTTCCCCTACCGCTGAGCCACAAAAGCCGGATTCAGGCGTTGTCCACCACGTCGCCTTTGTCAGTCGCGGCTTTGACGGCATGAAACAGCGGCTGGCGTCAAAGGGGATGAAGTTCGAGGCCCGTCAGGTGCCCGGCGGTGAGCTCTGGCAGATATTCGTCCACGACCCAAACGGCGTCATGATCGAGCTGAACTACGAGGCTGCCAGGGAGCAGGGGGGAGCGCCCATCGAAAAGGCCGACGATATCGGCCGGCAGTAGCCTTTTGGGCGTTTCCGCTCTAATGGGGCATCCTCAACTCTAGGAGATGCGCTTTGAGCGTGACGCAGCAACAGGTTCTCGACAGCCTCACCAGGGTCAAGTCGCCCCGCGGGGTCGCGCTCACCCATGCCAATGTGCTGAGCGCAATCAGCGCGGCCGACGGAAAGGTGTTCTTCTCGATCAATGTCGATGCCGCCGAGGCGAGGGCCTGGGAATCGGTCCGGGCCGAAGCGGAGGCCGCCGTGCGCGCCATTCCAGGCGTCACCACCGTCATGGTGGCGCTGACGGCCGAGCGCAAGCCGGGCTCCGCGCCGCCGCCACCTCCGCAGCCGAGCCGCGGCACGCCCGGCGTGCAGCCGGCGCATGCCCACAAGCCGCCGCAGGGAGGCCAATCGCCGATGGCGCGGCAATCGGAAATCCCGGGCGTTGCCGCCGTAATTGCGGTCGCCTCCGGCAAGGGCGGCGTCGGTAAGTCGACCACCGCGCTGAATCTGGCGCTTGGCTTGCGCGACCTCGGCCTCAAGGTCGGGTTGCTTGATGCCGATATCTACGGCCCCTCGGTGCCGCGCCTGACGGGCCTGCGCGACAAGCCGGAGCTGAACGAGGAGCGCAAGATGATTCCGCTCCGGCGTTTCGGGCTCGCCATCATGTCGATCGGCTTCCTGGTCGAGGAGGAGACCGCGATGATCTGGCGTGGTCCCATGGTGATGTCGGCGGTGACGCAGATGCTGCGCGACGTCGAGTGGGGCAAGCTCGACGTGCTGGTGGTCGACATGCCGCCGGGTACCGGCGATGCCCAGCTGACGCTGGCGCAGAACGTGCCGCTCAAGGGCGCCGTGATCGTCTCGACCCCGCAGGACCTGTCCTTGATCGACGCGCGGCGGGGGCTTGCCATGTTCAAGAAAGTCAACGTGCCGGTGCTCGGGATCGTGGAGAACATGAGCTACTTCCAGTGCCCGCATTGCGGGACGCGCTCGGACATTTTCGGCCATGGTGGGGCCCGGCACGAGGCTGAGAAGCTCGGGGTACCGTTCCTGGGCGAGATCCCCCTGCACATGGCGATTCGCGCCACCTCGGATGCCGGAAATCCCGTGGTTGACAGCGAGCCGGACGGCCCTCATGCGGCGATCTACCGCGCCATTGCGGGCCGGGTCCGGGACCAGCTGAAGGGCGTCATTGCCGTGGCCTGAACCGGTTGCCCCGCCAACCTCCGGGGACATGCGACTTTCGTAGAGCCCCGCCATGCCATTGTCGCGTTCCGAAACCGGGCCGGCCGTGTTAAAGGCGCACCGCAGTCAAGCCCCTTCGGTTCGACGCGAGCTTACCGCGTCGCCGGAATGAGCGGCGGCATAAGAGAAGTTAAGGGGAAACGCCCCAGCAAGGAGAGACCTGAAGATGAAGCGTCGTGATTTTCTCAAAGTGTCGGCAGCAGGCGCGGCGGCGACCGCAGTGGCTTCACCGGCGATCGCGCAGTCCTCGCCCGAGGTGAAGTGGCGCCTGACTTCGAGCTTCCCGAAGTCGCTCGACACCATCTATGGCGGCGCCGAGCAGGTGGCGAAGTACGTCGCCGAGATGACTGACAACAAGTTCCAGATCCAGGTGTTCGCCGCCGGCGAAATCGTCCCCGGCCTCCAGGCGCTCGATGCGACCACGAACGGCACGGTCGATATGTGCCACACCGTGTCCTACTACTATGTCGGCAAAGACCCCACTTTCGCGATCTTCGCCTCGGTGCCGTTCGGCCTCAATGCGCGCCAGCAGAACTCGTGGCTCTATCAGGGCGGCGGCAACGAGCTCGCCAACGAGTTCTTCAAGAAGTCGAACGTGATCGGCTTCCCCTGCGGCAACACCGGAACGCAGATGGGCGGCTGGTTCCGCAAGGAGATCAAGACCGTTGCCGACCTGTCCGGCCTCAAGATGCGCATCGGCGGCATCGCCGGCCAGGTGCTGCAGAAAGTCGGCGTGGTGCCGCAGCAGCTCGCCGGCGGCGACATCTATCCGGCGCTGGAGAAGGGCACCATCGACGCGGCCGAGTGGGTCGGCCCCTACGATGACGAGAAGCTCGGCTTCGCCAAGGTCGCCAAGTACTACTATTATCCGGGCTTCTGGGAAGGCGGTCCGACCGTTCACGCCTTCGCCAACCTGGATAAATTCAATGCGCTGCCGAAGAACTACCAGGCGATCCTCACCAACGCGACCGCCCATGCCAATACCTGGATGGCCGCGCGCTACGACATGCAGAACCCGGCGGCACTGAAGCGTCTGGTCGCCGGCGGCACCCAGCTTCGGCCCTTCACCAACGAGGTGCTGGAAGCCTGCCTCAAGTCGACCAACGAATTGTGGGCAGAGATCTCGGGCAAGAACGCCGAGTTCAAGAAGGCGATCGACGCCATGCAGGCCTACCGCTCCGACGAATATCTGTGGTGGCAGGTTGCCGAATACACCTACGACAGCTTCATGATCCGCTCGCGCACCCGCGGCTGATCTACGGCTCACATCGCAAGACCATGAGCCCGGCCTCCTCAGGGAGGCCGGGCTTTTTCTTTGGCCGCGGTGCGATCGGGGTGGCATTCGGCCCCGCGATGTTCCATGCTGCCCTCAAAGCCTCGGCAAGAAGGCTCCACAATCAGATCCATCAGGGTAGGAAATCATGAAGAGAAGAGACTTCATCAAGGTCACAGGGCTTGGTGCGGCCGGTGCCGCCACGCTCGCGGCTCCCGCGATCGCGCAGTCGCTGCCGGAAATTAAATGGCGCATGCCGACGAGCTGGCCGAAATCGCTCGACACGCTGTTTGGCGGCGCCGAGATGATGTGCAAGATGGTTGCTGAAGCGACCGACAACAAATTCCAGATACAGATCTTCGCGGCAGGGGAAATCGTCCCGGGTCTCCAGGTGCTCGACGCCGTGCAGAACGGCACCTGCGAGATCGGCCACACCGCGTCCTACTATTATTTCGGCAAGGACCCGACCTTCACCTTCGGCTCAGCCGTGCCGTTCGGTCCCAACATGCGCATTAACCAGGCCTGGTACATGCTGGGCGGCGGGCGCGACGTGCTCAACGAGTTCTACAAGAGCTACAACGTCATATCGCTGCTCGCGGGCAACACCGGCTGCCAGATGGGCGGCTGGTTCAGGAAAGAGGTCAATACGCCCGAGGACCTGAAGGGCATGAAATTCCGCATCGGCGGCTTCGCCGGCCGCGTGCTCCAGAAGCTCGGCGTGGTGCCGCAGCAGCTCGCCGGCGGCGATATCTATCCGGCGCTGGAGAAGGGCACCATCGACGCCGCCGAATGGGTCGGCCCCTACGACGACGAGAAGCTCGGCTTCTACAAGATTGCGCCGCACTACTACTATCCCGGCTGGTGGGAAGGCGGGCCGATGCTGATGGCCTTCGTCAACCTCGACAAGTGGAACGCACTGCCGAAATATTACCAGAGCGTGCTGGAGCAGGCCGGCCACTACGCCAACAACTACATGATGGCTCGCTACGACAACGCCAATCCACTGGCGCTGAGAAAGCTGCTGGCGGGCGGCACCAAGCTGCACGCCTTCTCGCCGTCGATCATGGATGCCTGCCACAAGGCCGCCAAGGAGCTGCACGCCGAAGTCGCAGCGACCAACCCCAACTTCAAGAAGGTGCACGACTCGCTCGCCAAGTTCACGAGCGACGGCTACTCCTGGTTCCAGGTGGCCGAGGTCGGCTACGACATCTTCATGGCGCGCCGCTCGCAGAGCTGAGCGCGTTTTCGGTCGGATGCGGCGCCCCGGAGCAAGGCTCCGGGGCGTTGGCGTGCGCATCCATGGGGGGGACAAACAAGAACTTCGAAAACAACCCCATGCACAGTAGACGGCGCGAGAATTATCAACAGCTTGGCGGGATCGCGGCGAAGTTGATCCAGAATAGCCGAATTTTTTGACCCGTCGGGCAAAACAGTGGTAGACATGCATGATCGGCAAATCCGAAATTGCGTCATTGGACTGAGATCGCGATGCGCTTCGATCCCGACAAGAACGTTTCGGTGGTGACTTGCTCAAGGCCTTCTGACGGTTGGTGGCTGCTTCTACAATCGATCCAGCTTTAGCTTGTCGCTTTGCATAATCTTTCCAATAAGCCGCTGCGCGACCTTCCTGATCGTGCTCTGGCAGCAGCCATGGCCGATCCAACGCCGCTCGAGGTTGATTCGAATGCGAGGGTGTTCAACTCGCCCGCCTGCGCAGAGGTCGGCGCGACGCGGCGGGACGGAGTGCACCTCCGTCATCGCAGCGAGCAAGCCTCAGCTCATCATGCTTTAGCGAACAACGCCGGCGGCATCATCCTTGGTTGGAATGAGCCAATCGAGCGCCAGGAGGCTTGCTTCGACGATGACAAATGCGACGAGACCGCCGAGCCAGCCGAAGAAGGCCACCGAGAAGGTCCCGATCAAGATTGCACAAAAGATATCGGCAAGTACCTTGCAGACGCGGAAGTCCTGGTTCTCGTTCGGTGGGAAGTAAGGCATCGGGCTTCTCCCGGCGTTGATCCTGAGCCTTGGACTCAACCAAGCAAAAATAATACGTTCCGCGGACCAATTCTTCAACCGGCGGGGCGATGACGACCACACCAGGTCTTTGAATCGGCTGCGTGGGCCCAGCCATTTCTTGGGCGATGCGCGGCGTGGCTTACATGGACCTGACAGAGCAAAAGGCCAACCAGTGCTTTTTTCTCTGGCCGCGGCGGTCCGAATGCTGGAAAAGAGCGCGGACGCGGCGCGAGCCGTGCGTCAATTCCGGAGCATCCGGCGAGCCTACGATGCGCCTTCTGATCGTCGAGGACAATGTCGAGCTGTCACGGCTCGTTGCCGGGGGGCTGGCTGCGGCCGGCTACCAGAGCGATATCGTCGGGAGCGCGGCCGAGGCGCGCGAGGCGGTGAGCAGCGTCGGCTATGCCGCGATGATCCTCGACCTCGGTCTGCCTGACGGCGACGGCATGTCGGTGCTGCGCGAACTGCGCCTCGAGATGGAGCCGCTGCCGGTGCTGGTGCTGACTGCGCGCGGGGGCCTGCAGGACCGCGTCACCGGTCTGCGCAGCGGGGCCGACGATTATCTGTCAAAGCCGTTTGCGATGGAGGAGCTGGTGGCGCGGCTCGAGGCCATCCTGCGCCGGCCAGGCCAGTTGCTCGGCCGCTCCCTCAATCTCGCCAACCTCGTCTACGACACCGAGAGCCGCCAGATCTTCGTCGACGACCAGCCGCGCATCATCTCTGCGCGCGAGGCCTCGGTGCTCGAGATCCTGCTGCGCCGGCAGGGGCGGGTGGTGCCGAAGAAGAACGTCGAAGACCACATCTTCGGGCTCGACGGCGAGGTCGCATCCAATGCAGTGGAAGTCTATGTCTCGCGGCTGCGCAAGCAGCTTGCAGAGCACGGTGCGAAAGTCGCGATCCACACCGTCCGCGGCGTCGGCTATCTCATGACCGAGGAGAGATAGCGTGCCCGCCGGGGGCTATGTCAGATCGCTCGCGTTCAAATCGCTGATCTCGCGGATCGTGTTCCTGCACATCGTCGCGGTCGCCGTGGTCGCGATCTTCCTGCCCCTGGTTCTGTTCTGGCTGCTCAACTCCGAGATCGACCAATTGCATCGCGATGCCATGCGTGCGCAGGCCGAGGTGCTGGCGGAGCGCGTCGTCGCGCAGCCGGACGGCACGTTGAGCTTCAACCTGCCGGACAGCCTCAAGGGACTCTATTCGGACGCCTACGGACGCTACCAGTTCGACATTCGCGATGCCGACGGCCGGTTGCTGTTCTCCTCCCACCGACGCTCAGCGGCGACGGCGCTCTCCCGTTTCTCCGAAACCATCTCCGGCGCCAGCGTCACTCGGGAGGTCGCCGGCAAGACGGTGCGCATCCAGGTTGCCGAGGATCTGGCGCACCGGGACGTCATTATCGACGATATCGTTTCGAACTTTTTCCGGCGGGTAGGGTGGATCACCATCCCGATCCTCCTGGTCCTGCTCGCCATCGACATCATCATCTTCCGCCGCGCGATTGCGCCATTGTGGAAGGCCTCTCAGGAAGCCAGCAATATCGGCCCGGCCCGCACCGACATTCGTCTGCCGACCGCGCAGATCCCGAGCGAGATCATGCCGCTGGTCACCGCCGTGAACCAGGCGCTCGATCGCCTCGAGGGCGGGTTTCGCGTGCAGCGGCAGTTCACGGCGGACGCCGCGCATCAGTTGCGCACGCCGCTCGCGATCCTGCGCACGCGGATCGAGACGCTCGGCGACAGGGTGGCCCGCCGGGCGCTGCATGCGGACATCGAAGCCATGAGCCGGATTGTCGCCCAGTTGCTGGAGATCGCCGAACTCGACACATTGGTGCTCGATCCCGGCGAGACCGCGGATTTGCGCGCCGTCTGCGCCGAGGTGGTCGGCTCGATCGCTCCGTTAGCGATCGCGCAGAACAAGGACATCGCGCTGAAGGGCGCCGACTCGCCCGTCCTGATCCATGGCAATTCGGAGATGCTCCAGCGCGCGATCTTCAACCTCGCCGAAAATGCCATCAAGTTTACCGCGGTACACACCTCCGTTGAGATTGAGGTGCATGACGACGGTTCGGTGCGCGTACGCGATTACGGTCCGGGCGTCCCGGAAGCCGATCGCGAGTTGATTTTCCAACGCTTCTGGCGCGCCGACCGCCGGCGCAGCGACGGCGCGGGGCTGGGGCTCTCGATCGTGCGCGCGGTGGCGGACGATCACGCCGCCACGATCGCAGTGACAAATCTCCCCGGTGGCGGCGCGGAGTTCACGGTGCGGTTCAGGTTGGCAGACCAAACGGTATCTTCGCCCTCCCCGGGAGGGGAGGGCAGTCGCGCCTGAGGTGTGTCAACGCTGCTTCCACAGCGTCATGGCCGGGCCAGACACGTGTCCCGGCCATCCACGCCTTCATTCGCGGGCCCAAGAACATGGATGTCCGGGACAAGCCCGGGCATCACGATCTCTGCCGAGTGTGCATATACGCTACCCTCCCTGCAGGGAGGGCAAGAGCGCGACTGTACTCCCGCCTCGCTACTTTTGCGGCGGTCCGAAATCCAGTGGCGGCAGCTCGATCTGCGGCACCTCGATCTTGATCGTGCTGGGATCGATGTTGGTCTGGACGCCCTTGTAGTGCATCACCATCGCCGGGAACGCGATGACCAGGCCGACCATGATGATCTGGATGACGACGAATGGCACCGCACCCCAATAGATCTGGCCGGTCGTGACAGGGTCCATCCGCTTGCCCGTGATGCGATCCGTGTAGCGCTCCTTCGGCGCGACGGACCGCAGATAGAACAGGGCGAAGCCGAACGGCGGGTGCATGAACGAGGTCTGCATGTTGACGCCGAGAATGACGCCGAACCAGATCAGGTCGATGCCGAGCTTTTCGGCGGCCGGCCCGAGCAGCGGGATCACAATGAAAGCCAGCTCGAAGAAGTCGAGGAAGAAAGCCAGGATGAACACGAGCACGTTGACGAAGATCAGGAAGCCGACCTGGCCGCCGGGCAACGAGGTGAGCAGGTGCTCGACCCAGACGTGCCCGTTGACGCCGTAAAAGGTGAGCGAAAAGATGCGGGCGCCAACCAGGATGAACACGACGAAAGCCGACAGCTTGGCGGTCGATTCCGTGGCCTGACGTATCAGGTCCCAGCTCAGCCGCCGCTTCGCCGCGCCCAGGAGGAGGGCGCCGGCAGCACCCATCGCACCGCCTTCGGTCGGCGTCGCGATACCGATGAAGATCGTGCCCAGCACCAGGAAGATCAGGAACAGCGGCGGCACCATCACGAATGTGGTCTGCTGCGCCATCTTGGAGAGGAAACGGAAGCCGGTCAGCTTATCGACGGCCCAGTTCAGCACGGCGATCGCAAACGCGAAGATGATGCCATAGAACATGCTGAGCACGACGTAATCGGCTCCGTGCACGGTCGAATTTCGCATCATGAACCATCCGAACACGCAGCTCGCAAGGAACAGGAAGCCGAGCGAGACCAGGCCGCGGTCGCCATTGTCCTCACGGAAGCCGATGGCCTCCTTCGGCAGGCCCGGCGCGGCCGCCGGGAAGATCATGCTGACGAGGAAGGCGTAGCCGGCATAGAGGCCGGCGAGCACGAGGCCCGGGATGAAGGCGCCTTCGTACATGTCACCGACGGATTTGCCGAGCTGGTCGGCCATCACGATGAGGACGAGCGAGGGCGGAATGATCTGCGCCAGTGTGCCGGAGGCGGCGATGACGCCGGCCGCGACGCGGCGATCATAGCCATAGCGCAGCATGATGGGCAGCGAGATCAGACCCATCGAGATCACGGAGGCGGCGACCACGCCGGTGGTCGCGGCGAGCAGGGCGCCTACGAAGATCACGGCATAGGCGAGGCCGCCGCGGATCGTGCCGAACAGCTGGCCGATGGTATCCAGCAGATCCTCGGCCATGCCAGACCGCTCCAGCACCAGCCCCATGAAGGTGAAGAAGGGGATCGCGAGCAGTGTGTCGTTGTTCATCACGCCGTAGACACGCTCCGGCAAGGCCTGGAGGAAGTCGGGGTGGAACTGACCGAGCTCGACGCCGATGATGGCGAAGAACAGGCCGACGGCGCCGAGCGAGAATGCCGCCGGGTAGCCAAGCAGCAGCATGACGACCAGCGACACGAACATGATTGGCGCCATATTGGCGATGATGAATGCGGTCATGAATTCCCCCCTACACCGTCGCCAACGGCTACTTCTTCTCGATCGCTTCGACGAGATGTTCGACTTCGGCCTCCAGCGCCGACACCTGGGATTCGTGCGGATCGGGTATCAATCCGCGCATCACCGCAATCCGCTTGATCAGCTCGGAGATGCCTTGGACGAGCAGGAAAGCGAACCCGATCATGATCAGGGCTTTGGCGGGCCATTGCGGAAGACCGCCTGCATTGCCCGATTGCTCGTTGATCTCGAAGGAGCGCAGGAAGAACGGCACGCCGGTAATGATCATGATGATGCAGATCGGCATGAGGAAGAACACGTGACCGACCAGGTCGATCACGTTGCGCGCTTTCTTCGGCAGCGTGTTGTTCACGATGTCGATGCGGATGTGCTCATTGTCGAGCAGCGTCCAGGGCGCACAGAGCAGGAAGACGATGCTGAACAGCACCCATTGCAGTTCGAGCCAGGAATTGGACGAGGTGTCGAACGTCTTGCGGATGATCGCGTTGACTGCAGAGATGATCACGGCGAGCACGATCAGCCACGCAATGCGCTTGCCGGTCCAGCGCGTGAACGCGTCGATCCTGCTGCTCAGCTTAAGGAGCGCTTGCAACGATAGGTCCTCCCCCGATTGTGCCCCGGCCGTCTTGACTGCGCCGAGATGGCGCGTGGCTTGTCTCGCCGCGCAGGCATGAGGCAGCCGCACCAAACCAGCGGGCGTGCCGCCAGTCAATCGGAAGTTTGTTGATAGTTAAGGGGAATAAGCCCCGTATAAACCCGTGTGGCGGCCGGCTTCTAACCGCCGGTGACGCTCATGTGCCTGGAGACGCTGGGGCGGTCGTGGCGGCGGTCGATGATGAAATCGTGGCCCTTCGGCTTCAGTCCGATGGCGCGGTCGATCGCATCCGCAAGCAATAGATCGTCGCTCGATGCACGCAGAGGTTTACGCAGGTCGGAGGCATCCTCGTGGCCGAGGCAGGTGTGCAGCGTTCCGGTGCAGGTGATGCGTACCCGATTGCAGGATTCACAGAAATTATGGGTCATCGGCGTGATGAAGCCGAGCTTGCCGCCGGTTTCGGCGACGCTGACATAGCGGGCCGGTCCGCCCGTGCTCTCGGCCAAGTCCGTCAGCGTGAATTGCTGGGCGAGGCGGGCCCGCACCAGCGACAGCGGCAGGTACTGGTCGATCCGTCCCGACCCGATCTCGCCCATGGGCATGACTTCGATCAGCGTCAGACCCATGCCCTTGCCGTGGGCCCAGCGCATCAACGAGGGCAGCTCGTCTTCGTTGAGGTTCTTCAGGGCCACGGCGTTGATCTTGACGCCGAGCCCCGCGGCGCGCGCGGCCTCGATGCCTTCCAACACCTTGTCGATCTCGCCCCAGCGGGTGATCTCGCGAAACTTACCGGGATCCAGCGTGTCGAGCGAAACGTTGATGCGACGCACGCCGCAATCGGCGAGCTCCCGTGCGTGCCTGGCGAGCTGGGTGCCGTTGGTGGTCAGGGTCAGCTCGTTCAAGGCGCCGCTGGAAAGATGCCGCGACAGTGAGCGCACCAGCGTCATGACATTGCGGCGGACCAGGGGTTCGCCGCCGGTGAGTCGCAGCTTCTTCACGCCCTTGGCGATGAAGGCGGTGCAGAGCCGGTCAAGCTCCTCCAGCGTCAGCAGGTCGGCCTTCGGCAGGAACGTCATGTCTTCGGACATGCAGTAGAAGCAACGCAAGTCGCAGCGGTCTGTGACCGAGACACGCAGATAGCTGATGGTCCGCCCGAACGGATCGGTCATCGGGCTCGACAATGCGGCGGATCCGTTCATGCGAGAGGCCTTGTCAATGTGACGGGCGCACCTCTGTTTCAGCGGTGCAGTTAAGGCAATCTAAGCATCGGACGCGGCAAGGACAATCGGGTGGTATACGTGGGTTCAGTCCTCGGGCAGTGCAGCCTCGTCCTCGGATGTTGCGTCGGCTCGCTCGGTGCGTATTGCCAACCCGGTTCCGACGCAAAACGGCGAACCGTCATGCGCTCCCGTCGCTGTGAACGCAGCCTGCTGCGCGGAGCCTTGTGGATGTTGACAAAAACCTCAACGGCCTCAGTGGCTTGCTGCGAGTTTTGTCGTCGTCAGGCTGGTGACGGCCTCCGGCAGATCGCGCATGTGATGGATCAGCCGGTCCGGCTTCAGATCGGCGATCGGGACGTCCGTGTAGCCGAAGCTGACCCCGATCACGGGGACGCCGGCCCGCCGCGCGACGCCCACGTCGGTTCCGGCGTCGCCGACCATGATGCTGGCCTTCATCTCCCCGCCAGCGCGCGCCACGGTCTGGCGGAAGATGGTCGGATCCGGCTTCTGAACGCCAAACGTGTCCGCGCCGCAGATCGCCGCGAAGCGACCGCTGAGGTCGAGCTGGTCGAGGAGCCGCCTGGACAGCCATTCGAGCTTGTTGGTGCAGACCGCGAGACGATGGCCCTGCGCCGCAAAGTGGTCGAGCGCGGCCTCAAGTCCCTCGAATGGCCGGGATTCGACGGCGATATGGTCGGCATAATAGGCGATGAAATCCGCCGTCATCCGGTCCATGTCCGCGGGGGTGACCGTACGGCCCTCGGCCTCCAGCCCCCGCTCGATCAGCTTGCGGGCGCCGGCGCCGATCATGTTGCGGGCCGAGGCCATCGGCACGGGCGGCAGCCCTTCGCGGTCGAGCACGTAGTTCAAGGCGGTGATCAGGTCGGGCGCCGTATCCACAAGCGTGCCGTCGAGATCGAAGACGATGGTGTGAGGGGAGGTCATGACCAAGCGCTATCGGGCCGGCCGGATCGACGCAAGGGGCGGGCCCATAAGATCACCTTATAGGCCTGTTCCCGCCAGAAAAACGAGGCTACATAGGCCGCCGAAAGCGGCCGCTGTCGGCGGCTCACGAATTCAGGGGCGGGCGCAGACGTGAACATGGACCAGTTGAAGCGGCAGGCGGCGGCGCGCGCCCTCGAGGCGGTGCGCGACGGCATGCAGCTCGGGCTCGGCACCGGCTCCACCGCCAAACATTTCGTCGAGCTGCTCGGTGAGCGTGTCGCCGCCGGGCTCAAGGTGGTGGGCGTGCCGACCTCGGAGGCCACGCGCGCTGATGCGGAGCGTTGCGGCGTGCCGCTGACGACGCTGGACGAGATCGACCATCTCGACCTGACGGTCGACGGCGCCGACGAAATCGACGCCGAGCTCAATCTGATCAAGGGCGGCGGCGGCGCGCTTTTGCGCGAGAAGATCGTGGCCGCCGCCTCGGATCGCATGATCGTGATTGCCGACGACAGCAAATGGGTACCGACGCTCGGCAAGTTTCCCCTGCCGGTCGAGGTGATTCCGTTCGGGCTCGGCGCAACCCGCCGGGCGATCGAAAAGGCATTTGCCGAATGCGGCCTTTCCGGGCAAATGGCGGTCCGCAAGGACAAGGACGGCCACGTTTTCGTCACCGATGGTGGCCACTGGATCGTCGATGCCCAGCTCGGAAGTATTGTGGATCCCCCCGGTCTTGCCAAGGCGTTGAGCGCCATCCCCGGGGTGGTCGAGCATGGTTTGTTCATCGGCTTGGCCAGCTCGGCCGTTTTGGCGGGCGGCGAAGGAATTCGCGTGATTGAACGGCGCAAGCCGAAAGGAGACCAGGAATGAAGAACGTGTTGAAACTCTTGCCGGCCGCGACTCTCGCTGTGGGACTGGCCGTCTCGGCCGCCCCGGCCGTCGCCCAGCAGCCGGCCCAGCCCAAGGCTGCCGCCGCCCCGGCCCAGCCGAAGGCGTCGCCGGCCGCGATCGCGGCGGCGAAGGAGATTCTGCAGATGAAGAACGCGACCGCGATGTATGCCGGCGCGGTGCCCGGCGTCGTCGAGAAGACCAAGATCGCGCTGATTCAGCAGAACCTGAATTATCAGAAGGAGCTCAACGAGGTTGCGCCGGTCGTGGCCCAGCAACTCGCCGGCCGCCAGAACGAGATCGGCGAAGGCATGGCGCAGATCTATGCCAGCGAGTTCACCGAGCAGGAGCTGAAGGACCTCGCCACCTTCTACAAGTCGCCGCTGGGCAAGAAGCTGATCGAGGCCGAGCCGCGCGCCATCGGCCTCAGCATGGCCTTCATGAACTCCTGGGCCCAGAACTTCTCCGAGACGGTGATGGGCGCTTTCCGCGCCGAGATGCGCAAGCGTGGCAAGGAGATCTGAGCGCACCTATCTGAAAAGGTCGTTCTTGAAAGGGGTCGGAGTGGACAATGGCTGAATTCGACGTCGACCTCTTCGTCATCGGTGGCGGCTCGGGCGGCGTGCGTGCCGCCCGGATCGCGGCCGGCTACGGCGCCCGCGTGATGATCGCGGAAGAGTATCGCATGGGCGGGACCTGCGTGATCCGCGGCTGCGTGCCGAAGAAGCTGTTCGTGATCGGCTCGCACTTTCGCCAGGAGCTGGAAGACGCCGCGGGCTTCGGCTGGACCGTCCCGCCGGCCAGCTTCGACTGGCCGACGCTGATCGCCAACAAGGACAAGGAGATCGCGCGGCTGGAGGCGGCCTACACGGCCAACGTCGAGAAGTCGGGCGCGCAGATCGTCAAGAGCCGCGCGGTGATCGAGGACAAGCACACCGTCCGCCTGATCGAGAACGACAGGAAGATCACCGCGAAGTACATCCTGATCGCCACCGGCGGCGCGCCCAACCACGGCGCAGCGATTCCCGGCATCGAGCATGTGATCTCCTCCAACGAGGCGTTTCATATCGAGAAGCTGCCGAAACGGATCGTGATCCAGGGCGGCGGCTACATCGCGCTGGAATTCGCCGGCATATTCGCGGGTTTCGGCTCCGACGTCACCGTGATCTATCGCGGCGACAACATCCTTCGCGGGTTCGACGAGGACGTTCGAGTCCATGTCCGCAGCGAGATGGAGAAGCAGGGCATCACCATCCTCACCGGCTGCACCGTGACCAAGGTCGATCGCCACGGCGAGGAATTCACCACGCATCTGTCGAACGGCTCGAGCGTCGCCTCCGATCAGGTGATGTTCGCGATCGGCCGTCATCCCAACGTCGCCAATCTCGGCCTGGAGAATGCCGGCGTCGCCATCAATCCCGCAAACGGCGGTATCGCCGTCGACCATTTCTCCAGAAGCTCGGTCGACAGCATCTACGCGATCGGCGACGTCACCCACCGCTTCAACCTGACGCCGGTGGCGATCCGCGAGGGCCATGCCTTCGCCGACACCGTGTTCGGCAAGCGCGAGGTCAGGGTCGATCACGCCAACATCGCGACCGCGGTGTTCTCGCAGCCGGAAGTCGGCACCGTCGGCCTCACCGAAACCGAGGCGCGCGCGCAATTCAGCCACGTCGACATTTACAAGACGACGTTTCGCCCGATCAAGGCGACGATGTCGGGCCGCGACACCCGCGTGCTGATGAAGCTCGTCGTCGACGGCGCGACCGATCGCGTGCTCGGCTGCCACATCGTCGGCGATGCCGCGGCCGAGATCACGCAAGCGGTCGCGATCGCCGTGAAGATGAAGGCGACCAAGGCCGATTTCGACGCAACGATCGCGCTGCATCCGACCGCGGCCGAAGAGCTCGTCACGATGCGCACGCCGACCGCACGCCACGTGCGTCAGGCGACGGGGTAGCCTTCAGCCGTACAGATATCCGACCGGCTCGCCTTCGGTGCGCAGGGGGCGTAGGTCCCTTTGCGTGATGATCTGGCCGGCGAGGCCGTCGATCTCGTCACGCTGGGTCGGCGTCCAGCTGCGCAGCTCGTTCACGCCCTTGAGCAGGCCGAGCCGCAGGATCTGGGTGTTTTCGCCGACGCCTGCGAGGCTGATGGAATCTTTGCCCGCCGTCACCACGTCGCCGGCGCAAAGTTCGAAGCTCCCGCCGCCCTTCCTCTGAAATTCGGCGGTTCCGCGAATGACGCGGTAGATCACGACCTCGCCCCTGGCGAAGAAGGTCGCGTCCGCGGCGACAGACGTGCTCTTCGGCAGCAGCGACTGACCGCGCGGATCGGTCGCGATGACGTGGCCGGTGACGAGATGGCCGCTCGGAATCTCGATGCCGATATCGCGCACGTGGACCGGCATGGCCGATTTGATCGAACTTTCGCCGAGCGGCTTGTACAGCGCATCCAATGCCAGGGGATCCTGCAGCCAGAAGCCGGCGCCGGCCGGCCGGTCGTGCAGGGGATGGCGCCAAGCCACACGGGGCGTCTCTGCCTCGTCGATCTGGTCCGGACCGACGATGGTCGGGTTCGGAAAGGTTGTCGGGTCGGTGATGAAAGCCTCGAGGAATTTGCCTGAAAAGCCCATCGAGATCGGGTCGGGCACCACCGTCTGCGGCGTCTTCAGATTCTCTTCGGTCGACAATCCCGACCATGTGTAGAACAGCTGGCGGTGCACGATCGCGCTTTGCAGCATCACCGCGCCGGGACCGACATTGTAGAAGCGCCCATCATAGTCGAAGGTGAACGCGCCCGAAGTGACCAGCACGAGCTGAAACCCGCCCGGCGGAAGATGAAGATGGAAATCGGTCGGGCCGGTGTCCGCCCGGTAGATCGGCAGATTGGTCGCGACCTCGTGCAGGAGGAAGGTTTCGTTGTTGGCGTGAAATCCCTCATTGGCGCGATTGTAGAGCGCCTGCGGTCGGTACGTCGCCTCGAACTTCGCATCCCGGTCGCGATCGATCGCAACGAAATCCTGCTCGCTGAGGCGGAGCCGCGCGCCGTTCGGATGGGTGAGGCCGGTGAACTTGAGATCTCCGGCAGCATGCACGTTCATGGCATTCTCCGATCTGAAGCCTCATCCCGGAGCTGGGCGCACGCAACTTGCCGCTCCTTGGTGTGAAGGGCAGGGAATTGGGCCCGATGCCGTCTTGCGAATTCCAGGCCAGTCGGGCGCGGTGCGGCGCGCAGGGTTCGGCGGCTGCACGGGGTTCGCAAATAATCGAGATCGAACCTGAGCTTAACCGGCAGCGGCCGCCCCCCTGCCTGGCCTGAGCGCGCAGCCCGCAACCCGGTTGAGCAACTTGTCTTGTCTAATTTGTCGGCACGTCCGGCAAAGGGCGTGCATCCGTGCAGATCGCGGCGACCGGCAAACGCCGGCGGCTCGGCGCTCGAGGCCGGTCAATCCAACGATTGACGGCGGGCTGGCTCCGGCTTCCCGAACGGGCTCTCGGCCCACTTCGCCATGTCCAACGCGCGGGCGTCGAAGCCTTCGCACCAGAGGCAGCTCGGCTCCGCGCGACCTTCGGTCGTCAGCATCGGGACGAGCGCATGGCCGCAGCCGGTACAGAATGTGATGCGATTCACGCCCTTCTCCACGATCGTCGAATTCAGGAAAGCCACTTTCCTCGCCGAAGCTTGCGCGGGCGCTATGACGGCGCAGGAGCGCTGCGTTGGGCAGGCAGGCTCGTTCCGGAGAGCGTAGATGTAGCGATCCATCGTGACACGGCTGTGATGTCTTCGCCGCTTTCGCGATAGGTCCGGAGCTGGAATTCGGCCGAGCTGCCGCGCTCCACGATGGTCCGGCAATGCTCGACCTCGGCAGCGCAGTTCAGCGCGGCTGCGTCCTCGCCAACGTCGTCGATCACGCGAGTGAGCAGCTCCGAGATCGTCACCGGCCCGGCAGTGGAGGCGAAGATGCAATCGGTGCCGTAGCGCTGGGCCCGCCATTTGTTCTCGACCGCAATCGCGCGCTCGACGGCGGTGACCTCCTTCGACAGATGAGGTCTCAGGTAGAGGTGCCGCGTCAGGCAGCGGTAGAGCGAGGCAATGGCGACGGCGTCGTCGATGAAGGTGCAGGTGTCGGGCGCGCGAAGCTCGAGGGTGGGGTGGCGCATGGAGGGGCGCATCGCCCACCAGATGTGGCTTTCATCGGGAATCACGCCGGAGCGCTGCAGGGCGCCGACATAGTCGTCGAAGTCCTGCTTGCCTTCGAACAATTCGGGCAGGCCGGTGCGCGGCAGCTCGGAATAGGCGGCGAGGCGGTAGCCCTTCAGGCCGGTCTTGTGCGAATTCCAGAACGGCGAGGACGCCGAGAGCGCGATGAAGAGCGGCAGATGCGGCAGCATCGCCCGCATCACCGCCATCCGCTTCTCGGGATCGGGCAGCTGGACGTGCACGTGCATGCCGCACATCATGTTGCGGTGACCGATGCTCCGCAGGTCCTCGATCATCTCCTCGTAGCGCGGCTTCGGACTCGGCTGCGACATGCGCCAGACCGCGGCCGGATGCGTTCCGCAGGCCATGATCACGAAGCCGTACTGCGCAGCGACCCCCGCAACCTCGCGGCGCAGGAAGCGCAGCTCTTCGCGTGCGTCGTTGACGTCGACGTGGACATTGGTCGCGACCTCCAGCTGGGATTGCAGCATCTCCCGCATGGCCTGGCCGCCGGTCGACCAATTCGCCGATTCGAACAGTTCATTGGGAGTCTCGATCGCGACCTCGAAGCTGCGGCGGTCGGCCAGGAAGTATTCCTCCTCGATGCCGAAGGAATATTCGGTGACCTTGCCGCCTCCGCCGGCAGAACGGATCACGACGTGCTGCTTGCCATCGGAGGAATCGAGGCGCAGCCGTTTCAAAACGTCTGAAGCAAATGGCATATCCCCACCCGGCAAAGGCATTACCTGCGGGCGATAATCCTTCTGGTAACAGCGGGTTCCTGCCCGGTGCCACTGCAAATTGTCGCGTCGAACGGAACAATCTTCACGCTTTCCGATGCGCGCGCGATCAGGGCGTGATTTGGCGGTACCTCTGCCCAATCCTCTTCCCTGTCGAACGGCTCGGACACCACCACGACTTGGTCGCCGTCCTCGCGGAAATAGAGCGTGTTCGCGTCGTCGTTGACCGCAACCCTGAAGGCGTAGAGGTCGCGACCGTTGGCAATCGCGCTGGTGAAGCGCAGCCGTTCGCGGAGTTGGCCCTCATTGACGAAGGAGAAGAGGGCTTGAAGCACGCGCCGCGTTGCGCCGAGCGGATCCTCCTCGAGGCCGGCACCCATCATCGCCAGGAACACGGCTTCCGAATCGGTCGTGCCGAGCCGCGACGGATAATAGGCGTCGGGAATCAGCGCCTCGACTTTTCGCCGCAGCCGATTCCAGCTCCCGACGAATCCGTTGTGCATGAACAGCCAGTGTCCGCAGGCAAAGGGATGGCAATTCTGCCGCGTCACCGCCGTGCCGGTGGCCGCGCGCACATGGGCGAAGAACAGGTGCGAGCGCAGATGGCGGCAGAGATAGCGGAGGTTCTCGTCCGACCATGCCGGCCGCGTCTCGCGATAAAGGCCGGGCTCCGGATGCTCGCCATACCAGCCGAGACCAAACCCGTCGCCGTTCGAGCCCGCCGTGGACTGGAGGGAGCGGATGCTTTGCGCCACGAGCGAATGTTCGGGCTCGGTGACGTACGGCTCAAAGGACGTCGTCTCGCCCCGGTATGCGATCCAGCGGCACATGAGAGTTCCTGTCGGGGGACATCGTTACGAGATTGGCCAACGGTTCTCGCACCCTCATGGTTCCCGGCGCTGCCGAGCCGCAGTCGTCGTGCAGAAAGCCAACGGTTCTCTGGCTTCGTCGCGCGTCGCAACGGGCCGGCGTTGCCGCGCGTCCACGATCAATGGAACCGATGCGGCGGCTGGTCGCAGTCTTTTCGCCTTGATTCCTACTGACCTACCTTTATCTCTGTGTGGAACAAGAATCCGGGCCCCTCTGGCGAGGACACCGACAACGTCGGTCAACCTCGTGATGTCGGATGACCTGTCCCGCGCGATTGCGATGGATCGGCCGATCGTCGGGCCTTCTGTGATTTTTCTCCGACAATTTGTCTCCATCGTAGCTCCGCGCGGCCATTTCGCGAGTTAAGGGAGCAACGATGTCTGACGCCAAAACCTCACATCCGGTCGAGATCACGGAGCCGCCCGGCCAGAACGAGCAGGCTGCGGCCGCGCTGGTGATCGTGGGCGCGCTGGTTGCGGTTGCCGACCGGCGCGTGTCGTCCGTGGAGCGGGACGAGGTGATCAGCTTCATCCGGGATCGCAAGCTGGCGCCGCACGTTTCGGACGAACGGCTCTATGCGATGTTCGATGAACTCGCCGAACGGCTCGAGGAGCCCGATTTCGCCAATGTCGTGATCGACACGCTGCGGCCGGTTTCGGATCTGCCGCTCTCGACCCATCTGGTGGAGCTGTCTGAACGCGTTGCTGCAGCGGATGAGGACGTAGATCCCCACGAAATGCAGGCAATCAAATTGTTGCGCTTGCTGACCCTGGTGCTGCCTCGCGCGAAGCCGCTCGTGCCGAGCGCAGCCGGCGCCGAGCCTCAGCCCGCCCTGAAGGAGTAAGCATGAGCGCAGCTCTGGACGAGCGCACGGACACCAAGAGCGCCACCAGCCAGATGGCTGGTGGCGATCCGCGGCTCGACAAGCTCGTCGATCGGCTGCCGCCGCGCATGGGTGACACTGTCACCTATCTTCTCAAACCGTCCAGCCGCTGGTTGAGAATCCCCTCGGGCACGCTGCTGATCGCCGGCGGCGTGCTCTCGATTCTGCCGTTGCTCGGCGTCTGGATGCTGCCGCTCGGCCTCGCGTTGCTGGCGGAAGACGTGCCGTCGCTGCGCTCCTCGCGCGCGAAGGTTCTGGACTGGATCGAGAGGAAGAAGCCGCACTGGCTCGATCCCTCGGCATCGGGGAATGATGAAAAATGACTGAATTC
This sequence comes from Bradyrhizobium sp. Leaf396, assembly GCF_001424605.1. Lineage (NCBI taxonomy): Bacteria > Pseudomonadati > Pseudomonadota > Alphaproteobacteria > Hyphomicrobiales > Nitrobacteraceae > Bradyrhizobium > Bradyrhizobium sp. Leaf396. The sequence continues at coordinate 230,456 of NZ_LMQJ01000003.1, read as the reverse complement.
ATCACTGCGGAAGCGCTGACCGCGCTGTTTCAAGTCGTCCTGATCGACCTCGTGCTCGCTGGCGACAACGCGGTCGTCATCGGCCTTGCCGCAGCGGGCCTGGCTCCCGATCAGCGCCGCCGCGCCATCATCGTCGGCATCGCCGCCGCCACTGCACTGCGCATCCTCTTCGCCGGCGTTGCGACCCAGCTTCTGCAGGTGATCGGTCTGTTGCTCGCCGGCGGCGTGCTGCTGCTCTGGGTGTGCTGGAAGATGTGGCGCGAGCTGCGTGAGCAGGCTACGCATGCCGAGCAGCTCGCGTTCAGCAATGGCGGCGGAGGGGACGCTGCGCCGGCGCAGCGAAAGACCTTCGGCCAGGCGGCGATGCAGATTATTGCCGCCGACGTCTCGATGTCGCTCGACAACGTGCTGGCGGTCGCGGGCGCCGCGCGCGAGCATCCCTACATCATGGCCTTCGGCCTGTTGCTGTCGGTTGCGCTGATGGGCGTCGCCGCGGACTTGCTTGGCCGCTTGCTCCAGAAGCAGCGCTGGGTTGCCTATGTCGGCCTCGCCATCATCCTTTACGTCGCGTTCGAGATGATCTATCGGGGCACGCTGGAACTCGCACCCGTTATTGCCAGTCTTTGAGGTGCTGCGTGTCAGCAATCCGGAGTGATCAATGACGTCTGAACCCAAAGCACCTTTGGCACAGCCCGTGCCGCCGCGGCTCGGCCTGCTCGCTCAGCTCATATTTGGCTCGCGCTGGCTGCAATTTCCACTTTATATCGGCCTGATCGTAGCTCAGGGCGTCTATGTCCTGCTGTTCCTCAAAGAGCTTTGGCACTTGGTCGCGCACTCGTTCGAGGCCACCGAGCAGCAGATCATGCTGGTCGTGCTCGGACTGATCGACGTCGTCATGATCTCGAACCTTTTGATCATGGTGATCGTCGGCGGCTACGAGACGTTCGTGTCCCGGCTGAACCTGACCGGGCATCCCGACGAGCCGGAATGGCTCAGCCACGTCAACGCCAGCGTGCTCAAGATCAAGCTCGCCATGGCGATCATCGGCATCTCCTCGATCTCGCTGCTCAGGACCTTCATCGAGGCCGGCAATCTCGGCACCGCGCGGGCCAATTTCACCGAGAGCGCCGTGATGTGGCAGGTGCTGATCCACATGACCTTCATCGTCTCGGCCATCGGCATCGCCTGGGTCGATCGTCTCAGCGATAGCGGACATCGACAGGAAGCCGGTCATCACTGACCAATCCGGTCGCCTGAGCACCTCCCGAGCGGCCAATCCTGGGCCCGCCCGACGTCCCTGTCGGGCGGGCTCTTTTTCGAGATCGATAAATTTGTCTGTAATCCGTTCGGCGGAAGCAAACGCTACGGACAGAAAGCGCAGCGCCTTAAACCTGAGCTTTGGAACCGATCTGCATCCTGCCCGCAACAGGGCAGGGCATCAACATGTCAATTCTCAGGGAGATCGTCGCATCAGTCGCGGGAGTCTATGCGCTCCTGTTCGTCTGCGACGCATTGTTCGGGGTCGGCGAGGCACGCTTCGACGACGCCTATTACCGCGCCAGCTTCTACGCGCCGCGGCCGCAGGAATTCCGCTTCGCCGGCGATACGCCGCCGGCAGTCCGCGTCAGCGACGCCTTCGCACAGTTTGCGCCGGGTGAAGCCAAGCCGAACAGGCGCTACTCGTCACTGACCACGATCATCCGCTGACGCAGCCTCATTCCCCCTGGATCCACTCCGCGACGCCGCGCCACAACGTGTCGCGGTGCGCGGGGCGGAAAAAGCCGAAATGGCCGATGGCCTTGGCCCCGACGTCGGATGGCTGCACGGTCAGTACCTCCGGCGTGACCGCCGTGAAGCCGCGGGCGAGCAGTTCGACGGAGGGGCGCGTCGCCCAGGGATCGTCGGAGAAGCACAGCGCCCGCAACTCGCCCTTGAACCTCGCGAAATTCTCCAGCTCCGGCAGTCGTGAATCGAAGAGGTAGCGGGGGCTCGAGACCCACTCGGCCCATTGCAGGAAGACGCCCTTGGGCAGATCCTCACCGATGCCGGCCCAGCCCGGCGCATAGCCGAGCGCGTGGGCGAGCGGTACGCCAATCAGGTTCATGAAGGCGAAAACCCGGTATTTCTCCGGCGCGGTCATCAGCCGCCAGGTCGCCGCCTGCGAGGCCACGAAGGCGGCGCGCGAGATCTCCGTGTTGTTCGCGATCAGCCCGAGCGCCTGGCCGCCGAAGGAGTGGCCGACATAGGCAAGCGGCAGGCTATTATACCGCTCGCGCATCCAGCTGACCGCGGCAGTGACGTCGAGCGCGGCCCAGTCCGACATAGAGGCCTTGAAGCCGACCAGCGATTTCGGTCGGTTGTAGCCGACCATCGCCGGCAGCCGGGAATCGCCGATACCACGATAGTCGTAGGTCAGCACCGCGCAGCCGCGATGGGCGAGATAGGAGGCAAAGCCCCGATAGATCTTGCGCGGCACGGCGGTCGCCGAGTTGATCAGGACGGCGTGGCGCTTGGCCCCGCGCGGCAGGAACAGGGTGCCGGTCAGCGCATAGCCGTCGGTCGCCGGAAAGCTGATCTCGTCGATGAAAACATCGTCCAGGGCCGCGTCCATGGGCGGTCTGTGTCCCCTCGGTTTCTTGCCGCCGCCAACAAATGCGAATTCGGCTTTGCTCGCAAGGGCTTGCGGTGCGAAATGGATTTACAACTGGCGGGCGCCGGTCAGCCTGTGTATAAGGCGGCCCTCGCAACCCACAGATCAGGTTGTACTTTTCGCTTCACGGAGAGAGTGCGATGTCCGAGCGGTGGACGCCCGAGTCCTGGCGCAGCAAGCCGGTGCTCCAGGTGCCCGATTATCCAGATGCCAAGGCCCTGGCCGACGTCGAGGCGCAGCTTGCGACGTTTCCGCCGCTGGTGTTCGCAGGCGAGGCACGCAACCTGAAGAAGGCGCTCGGCCGCGTCGCGGCCGGCGAGGCCTTCCTGCTCCAGGGCGGCGACTGCGCCGAGAGCTTTGCCGAGCATGGCGCCAACAACATCCGCGACTTCTTCCGCGTGCTGCTGCAGATGGCGGTGGTGCTGACGTATGCCGGCGCCGTTCCCGTGGTGAAGGTCGGCCGCGTCGCCGGCCAATTCGCAAAGCCGCGCTCCTCGCCGACCGAGAAGGTGAACGGCGTCGAGCTGCCGAGCTATCGCGGCGACATCGTCAACGACATCGCCTTCACCAAGGAAGCGCGCGTGCCGGATCCGCAGCGCCAGCTGATGGCCTATCGCCAGTCGGCGGCGACACTGAACCTGCTGCGCGCCTTCGCCACCGGCGGCTACGCCAATCTCGGCAGCGTGCACCAATGGATGCTGGGCTTCCTCAAGGATTCTCCGCAATCCCGCCGCTACAAGGAACTTGCCGACCGGATCTCCGACGCGCTGAACTTCATGCGCGCCTGCGGCCTCGATCTCGAGGCGCATCCCGAACTACGCGCCACGGATTTCTACACCAGCCACGAGGCGCTCCTGCTCGGCTACGAGCAGGCCATGACCCGCGTCGATTCCACCACCGGGGACTGGTACGCCACCTCGGGCCACATGCTCTGGATCGGCGACCGCACCCGTCAGCTCGACCACGGCCATGTCGAATATTTCCGCGGCATCAAGAATCCGATCGGGCTGAAGTGCGGCCCCTCGCTCAAGGCCGACGAGCTCCTGAAGCTGATCGACGTGCTCAATCCCGACAATGAGCCGGGCCGGTTGACGCTGATCGGCCGCTTCGGCTCGGACAAGATCGGCGAGCATCTGCCGAGCATGGTCCGTGCCGTGAAGCGCGAGGGCCGCGTGGTGGTCTGGTCGTGCGATCCGATGCACGGCAACACCATCACCTCGACGTCGGGTTACAAGACGCGGCCGTTCGACCGCATCCTGTCCGAGGTGAAGTCGTTCTTCGCGATCCACGCCGCCGAAGGGACCCATGCCGGGGGCGTGCATCTGGAGATGACCGGCCAGGACGTCACTGAGTGTCTCGGCGGCGCCCGCGCGATCACGGACGAGGATCTCAACGACCGCTATCACACGGTCTGCGATCCGCGCCTCAATGCCGAGCAATCCATCGATATGGCCTTCCTGGTCGCGGAACTGCTCAAGCAGGAGCGCGTCGGCAAGGCCCAGCCGATGCCGGCCGCTGCGGGGCTCTAAAACCTTGCTGCGGATCTGGAAGGCCACGATCAATTCCCGGAACGGTCTGGCCTTTGCATTCCAATCGGAGCAGGCCGTCCGCGAGGAGATCTTTGCGCTCCTGTTGTCGGTGCCGCTTGCCTGGTTCATCGGCGCGACGGCGATGCGCACGGTCGAATTGGTCTGTTCGGTCGCGTTCGTGTTGACGGTCGAGCTGCTCAACACCGCGATCGAGAAGCTTGCCGATCGGCTGACGATGGACCACGACAAGCAGATCGGCCGCGTCAAGGACATGGGCTCGGCCGCGGTCGGCGTCGCGCTGTTGATGGCCGGCGCGTTCTGGATCTTTGCGATCGTCGAGCGACTGGGCTTCGTCTGACGGGAATCGAACAGGGGCGGCCATGACCGAACGTCTCGACACATTCGCGGTCACGCTCGCCCAGCTCAATCCGACCATGGGCGATATCGAGGGCAACGCGGCGAAAGTGCGTGCGGCGCGTGCGCGAGCTGCTGCGGACAAGGCCGATCTCGTGCTGTTTCCGGAATTGTTCATCGCCGGCTATCCGCCGGAGGACCTGGTGCAGAAGCCGGCCTTCCAGGCCGCCTGCCGGGCCGCGATCGAGAGCCTCGCGCGCGAGACCGCCGATGGTGGGCCCGCGATGCTGGTCGGCACGCCCTGGCTCGAGGAGGGCAGGCTCTACAATGCCTGCGCATTGCTCGACGGCGGCCGCATTGCGAGCTTGCGATTCAAATGCAACCTGCCGAACTACGGCGTGTTCGACGAGAAGCGGCTGTTCTCGCAAGGCCCTGCCGCCGGTCCGGTCACCGTTCGCGGTGTGCGCATCGGCGTGCCGATCTGCGAGGACATCTGGCTTGAGGAATCCGAGGATTACGAGAACGTGGTCGAGACGCTGGCGGAGACCGGCGCCGAGATCATTGTCGTGCCGAACGGCTCGCCTTACGCACGGGACAAGAACGACGTGCGCCTGTCCGTCGCGGTGGCGCGGGTGACGGAGAGCGGGCTGCCGCTGGTCTATCTCAACCAGGTCTGCGGCCAGGACGAGCTCGTGTTCGACGGTGCATCCTTCGCGCTCAATGGCGATCTCTCGCTTGCGGCGCAACTGCCGGCTTTCGAGGAGAACGTCGTCACCCTGCGCTTCACCAGAAGCGGGGACGACTGGCGCTGCACCGGGCCAATGGCCGAACTGCCGGAGGGCGACAAGGCCGACTACGCCGCCTGCGTGCTGGGCCTGCGCGACTACGTCGTCAAGAACGGCTTTCCCGGCGTGCTGCTCGGCATCTCCGGCGGCATCGATTCCGCACTGTGCGCGGCGATCGCGGTCGATGCGCTCGGCGCCGACCAGGTGCACGGCGTCATGCTGCCTTATCGCTACACCGCACCACACTCGATTGCGGACGCCGGCGAGCTCGCCGGCCATCTCGGCATCCGCTACGAGGTGCTGCCGATCGCGGAGGCCGTGAACGGGTTCGAGACCATCCTGTCCGACATCTTCAAGAATATGCCGCCCGACATCACCGAGGAAAACTTGCAGGCGCGCACCCGCGGTACGCTGCTGATGGCGATCACCAACAAGACCGGCCTGATGGTGGTGACGACGGGCAACAAGTCGGAGATGTCGGTCGGCTATGCCACGCTTTATGGCGACATGAACGGCGGCTTCAACCCGATCAAGGACATCTACAAGACGCAGGTGTTTCGGCTGGCGGCGCTGCGCAACAGCTGGAAGCCGGAAGGCGCGCTCGGGCCGGCGGGCGAGGTGATTCCACCCGATATCATCACGCGCCCACCGAGTGCGGAGCTGCGGGAGAACCAGCGTGATGAGGATTCATTGCCGCCCTATGACGTGCTCGACGCCATCCTTGAACGTCTGGTCGAACGTGAACAGCCGCTGGATCAGATCATCGCCGCCGGCTTCGATCGTGGGGTGGTTACCCGCATCGACCACCTGCTCAACGTCGCCGAATACAAGCGCCGCCAGGCCGCGCCCGGCGTCAAGGTGACCGCCAGGAACTTCGGCCGCGACCGCCGCTATCCCATCACCAACCGTTTTCGCGACAAGGGCGAGGCGCTTGCCGCGCCGGACGAGACGCTGGTCTCGCGCGGGAGCCGGGCGTCGATCGACGCGTTCGAGGGGTAGGCGACGGCTTGACCATAATGGCTGCGAGCGAGATGTGAATTATCGTGCCCTTGCGGGCGAGGGCAGCTCCGCAGCTACAGCAAGCTCATTCGGGTGAGGGGGTTGTCTCCCGATGCTCATCGCATCGGTGAGCACGGACAGAACCCCTCATACGGCGCTTCGCGCCACGTTCTCCCACAAGCGGAGAAGGCAAGAGCCCGACACAGCTCATGCTGTCGAGCAAGACCTACTTCTGCTGCTGCGGCAGGAAGGTCGGGCCGACCGAGCGGATCGGCTTGTTCTCCGAACCCGACGCCGGCGCGCCGGTGTCGGCGGGCGGCGGTGCGGCCGGCGCACTCGCCGTCGTCGGCGCGGGGGTTGCCCCCTTCCTGGCATTCGCAGGCGTGCCCTTGTTGAGCCGCTGCTGCTGCATCTTCCTGGCGCTCTCCTCGGTGACGATGATGTCGCCCTGCTGCTCGGCCGCGGCCTTGTCGTCGGCCGATTTCAGCGCATCCGCCCAGGTCTGTCCCGCCGCCTTGCAGGAGCAGGACGGGTTGAACTCGCTGCGGAATTTGAACGCAGTCGGCAGCGCCGTGTAGGGCTGGCCACCGATGGAGACCGCCGAGTTCATGTCCTCGCCGGGATTGCGATGGGTGTAGAGCACGGCTTCCGCCGCCGGGCACAGCGCCTTGCAGGTCTTCTCGTCGTCGGGAAAGCGTGCCGGCACCGTGGCAAACGAGATCGGGAAATAGGCGCCGTCGCAGGTCCGCACGCAGACGGTGCGGAAGGTGCCGGATTGCGGGCCGAGATCGGACGGCGGCATGGCTTGCGGATTGCCCGCATTGTTGCCGCCGAACAGATTGCTCAGGAAGTTGCCGCCGCCTTGCGGCTGCGCGGCATTGGCATATTGCGGGCCGCAATTGTTCTGCGCCAGTGCCGTCAGCACCGAGCGGCGCTGGCTGTCGCGCTCCGGGCTGAAGCCGCCGCTGCCGGCGCGCAGGCGCTCGAGACTGGCGGTGATCTGGTCCAGATTGGCGCGCATCTGCTGGATCTGACTGTTGACCGGGCCGCACTGCGCCGACTGACCGTTGAACAGGGAGAAGAAGCCGGAGGAATCGCAGCCCATGCGTTTGGCCTGCATGGTGACCCGGTCGAGCTCGGCCTGCTGCTTGGCCTGGGAATCCTGATAGCGGCGGATCTGCTCTTCGCGGGCTGGATCACCGCCGCCGCGATCGAGCGCGGCGAGCTGGCCTTCCAATCGCACGCACATCGGGTTCGGTCCCAGCCCGTTCTGGCCGGGCTGAGGCGGCGGGCCGGGTGGTCCGGCCTGCGCGAAAGCGCCGGTGGCAAGCACGATCGTGCTCAGGAGCACGGTGCAGGCAAGGAGGAAGCGGGCACGGGAGAGAGACAAGAATTCAGGCATATCCGCCATTCTAGCGAGGTCACGGCCCAATGTGACTTTCCACGTGACTCTGAGGGGCCCAAGCGCGTCCTCCCATAGCCGCTTCCTGCGGCATCGTCACGTCGTTTCAAGGGCCAAAGATGGGGCCTAAGGTCCGCCAGCTCCGCGCGAATTCAGCGCTGGCAAGTGATTGCGACATATTCGTCGCAATGGCCATGGGAGCAGTTTGCGCCGGATTTGGGGACGGAGCCGGTAATTTCGTCGGGATCGACCCGGCGGTAGCTTGATGCCTGGGCAAAATCTCGTGATTGGCAATAGGTGCGGGCGGCGGATGCGCCGCACTTGTCGCCCTTGGCGAGGCACTGGTCGAACCGGTCGGCGATGATGAAGAGGCGGGTCTCGGCGGAAGCGCAGGAGATCGCAAGGACGGAAGCGCTGAAAATGAGCGCGAGCAGGGATCGCATGAAAATACCGGGGCAAAAACGAAGGAACTGCGGGTTCCAGAATGGCCTCAAATGGTTAGGGGATCATGAACCATCGGGGTGGGTCCGCGCTTTGCGGAGCCAAAAGCGGCATTTTCGCGGCTCTTGACGCCGGGGCCGGTGGTGGCCCATATGTGACGCATGCACGGTCTCCTCGCCATTTGCGCCATTTGCCGCGAGATTACGAGCTAGCGATTCGCTGGCTGGAGCCGTCTTTTCTCAATCACACTGAGAGCCCTGGACGCCCGGCCGAGAGGGATGGGTTGTCATGGAATTGCGTCTTTACGATACGCTGAGCCGGGAAAAGCGCACCTTCCTGCCGCTCGATGCGAACAACGTCCGCATGTATGTCTGCGGACCGACCGTCTATGACTTCGCCCATATCGGCAACGCGCGGCCGGTGATCGTGTTCGACGTGCTGTTTCGCCTGCTGCGCCACATTTACGGCGAAGCGCATGTCAAATATGTCCGCAACATCACCGACGTCGATGACAAGATCAACGACCGCGCGGCGCGCGATTTCCCCGGCCTGCCGCTGAACGAGGCCATTCGCAAGGTCACCGAGCAGACCGGAAGGCAGTTTCACGCTGACGTCGATGCGCTCGGCTGCTTGCGGCCGACCGTCGAGCCCCGTGCGACCGAGCATATCGGCGAGATGCGCGAGATCATCGAGAGGCTGATCGCCGGCGGCTTTGCCTACGTCGCCGAGGACCACGTGCTGTTCTCGCCGCAGGCGATGAACGCGGCGAATTCCTCGCTGCCGCGCTATGGCGCGCTGTCGAAGCGTTCGCTCGACGAGATGATCGCAGGCGCCCGTGTCGACGTCGCGCCTTACAAGCGGGATGCGACCGACTTCGTGCTGTGGAAGCCGTCGAAACCGGGCGAGCCGTCATGGCCGTCGCCGGCCGGCATCAAGGCCGAGGGCCGTCCGGGCTGGCATGTCGAGTGCTCGGCCATGGCCTGGAAGCATCTCGGCGAGCATTTCGACATCCATGGCGGCGGCATCGATCTCGTGTTCCCGCATCACGAGAACGAGGTCGCGCAGAGTTGCTGCGCCTTCCACCGGGAGCGCATGGCCAATTACTGGATGCATAACGGCTTCCTGCAGGTCGAGAGCGAGAAGATGTCGAAGTCGCTCGGCAACTTCATCACCATCCATGAGCTGCTCGCGGACTGGCCGGGCGAGGTGCTTCGGCTGAACATGCTCAAGACGCACTACCGCTCGCCGATCGACTGGACCATGAAGTCGCTGGAGGAGAGCGCCAAGACGCTCGACGACTGGTACCGCCTCGCAGCCGACGCCGCGCCCGGGAAACCCGCAGCTTCCGTGATCGAGCCGCTGCTCGATGACCTCAATACGCCGCTGGCGATCGCGGCGCTGCACGGCCTGCGCGGCAACGACGTGAGCGCGTTGGCTGGCTCGTTGCGGCTGCTTGGCTTCCTCTCCGAAAGCGCGGCGCAGTGGGAAGGACGAAAGCAGCAGGCGAGCGGGGTCGATGCCAACGAGGTCGAGCGCTTGATTGCGGAGCGGACGGCTGCCCGCAGCCGCAAGGATTTTGGCGAGTCCGACCGTATTCGCGATCTGCTCGCCGCGATGGGCGTTGCGATCAAGGACTCAAAGGAAGGTACGACATGGGAGATCGCACGATGAAGCGGCCCGATACGCCTTTCCCGCGGCACTGGCTCTATTACATCGCGCTGAAGATCGCGCTGCTGGCCGGCGCCGTGGCGCTGGTGCTCAAGCTCTACGGAATGTGGTGAACACGATGGCACAAGCGCATCCCAAGCCCGGCTTGCGGCCCTTCCTGCCTGCTGACGTGCCGGTGCTTGCCGCGATCTTCGCCGCCAGCATCGCGGAATTGACCGGCGATGACTACAGCGAGGCGCAGCAGGAAGCCTGGATGGCGGCGGCCGAGGACGAGGAGTTTGGGAAGCGGCTTGCGGCCGACCTCACGCTGATCGCGACGCTCGAGGGCTCGCCCGTCGGCTTCGCCTCGCTGCGCGGCAACGATCACATTCACATGCTCTATGTGCATCCGGCCGTGGCCGGGCAGGGCATCGCGACCATGCTGGTCGACGCGCTGGAGAAGCTTGCGGGCGGCCGCGGCGCGCAAAGCCTTTCGGTCGATGCCAGCGACACCGCGCAGGGCTTCTTCGCCAAGCGAGGCTACACTGCCCAGCAGCGCAACAGCGTCACCATCAACGACGAGTGGCTCGCCAACACCACGATGAAGAAGGCGCTCGGAGCGGGGCAATGAGCAAGGAGCGGCTCTACCTGTTCGACACCACGCTGCGCGACGGGGCGCAGACCAACGGCGTCGATTTCACGCTGGCCGACAAGCAGGTCATCGCGGCGATGCTCGACGATCTCGGCATCGACTATGTCGAGGGCGGCTATCCCGGCGCCAATCCGCTGGACAGCAAATTCTTCGCGACCAAGCCGAAGCTCAATCATGCGCGCTTTGCCGCGTTCGGCATGACGCGGCGGGCAGGGCGCTCCGTCTCCAACGACCCCGGTGTCGCCGGCCTCCTGGAGGCCAAGGCGGATGCGATCTGCTTCGTGGCGAAGTCGTCGGCCTATCAGGTTCGCGTCGCGCTGGAGACGACGAAAGAGGAGAACCTCGCCTCGATCCGCGACAGCGTCGCGGCCGCGAAGGCCGCCGGCCGCGAGGTGATGCTCGACTGCGAGCACTTTTTCGACGGCTACAAGGAAGACCCGGGATTCGCGCTGGCCTGCGCCAAAGCGGCCTATGAGGCTGGTGCGCGCTGGGTGGTGCTCTGCGACACCAATGGCGGCACCATGCCTGATGAGGTCGAGGCCATCGTCAGAGAGGTGACGACGCACATCCCGGGGGATCATGTCGGCATCCACGCCCATAACGACACGGAGCAGGCGGTAGCCAACTCGCTCGCCGCGGTGCGCGCCGGCGCGCGGCAGATCCAGGGCACCCTCAACGGTCTCGGCGAGCGCTGCGGCAACGCCAATCTCTGCTCGCTGATCCCGACGCTGAAGCTCAAGAAGGGTTTTGCCGAATCCTTCGAGATCGGCGTCACGACGGAGAAGCTGGCGACCCTCGTAAAAGTCTCGCGCACGCTCGACGACATGCTCAACCGCGCGCCGAACCGGCATGCTCCTTACGTCGGCGAGAGCGCCTTCGTCACCAAGACCGGCATCCACGCCTCCGCCGTGCTGAAGGATCCGCAGACCTACGAGCACGTGCTGCCGGAACTCGTCGGCAATCATCGCAAGGTGCTGGTGTCCGATCAGGCCGGCCGCTCCAACGTCATCGCCGAGCTCGATCGTGCCGGCATTGCTTACGACAAGAGCGATCCCAAGCTGACGCGCCTCGTCGAGGAATTGAAGGAGCGCGAGGCACAAGGCTACGCCTATGAGTCGGCCAACGCTTCGTTCGAGCTGCTGGCGCGCCGCACGCTCGGCAAGGTACCGCAATATTTCGAGGTCGAGCAATTCGACGTCAACGTCGAGCAGCGCTACAACGCGCTGGGAGAGCGGGTCACCGTTGCGCTCGCGGTCGTCAAGGTCGACGTCGCAGGCGAGCATCTGATCTCGGCCGCCGAAGGCAATGGCCCCGTCAACGCGCTGGACGTCGCCCTGCGCAAGGACCTCGGCAAGTACCAGAAATACATCGAGGGCCTGAGGCTGATCGACTATCGCGTGCGTATCCTCAACGGCGGCACCGGTGCGGTCACGCGCGTGCTGATCGAGAGCGAGGACGAGAACGGCGACCGCTGGACCACAGTGGGCGTGTCCCCGAACATCATCGACGCCTCCTTCCAGGCGCTGATGGATTCGGTGATCTACAAACTGGTGAAGTCGGGGGCGCCGGCGTAAGTATAGCGGGGGCATTCCGGGGCGGTCCGCAGGACCGAACCATGGTGCGCAGTTGCGCACCTGAGAATCTCGAAATTCCGGGTTCACGCTTCGCGTGCCACGGAATGACGGCGGGGGAGGGAGCACGGCCATGATCGACCACATCTCCGTAGGTGTCAGCGATCTCGATCGCGCCGCGAAATTCTACGAGGCGACGCTCGCCGCGCTGGGCCTTTCGCGCCTCGTGACGCGGCCGCGGACGATCGGGTTCGGCAAGACCTATCCGGAGTTCTGGATCAACTTGCGCGAAGGCATGGCGCGTGTCGCGCCGGAGAGCGGCGTGCACATCTGCCTGCGGGCGAAGACGACCAGCGAAGTGGATGCGTTTCACGCAGCGGCGTTGTCCGCGGGCGGCGCCTCCGATGGCTCGCCCGGCGTCCGCCCCCACGACCGCGTGCGTTACTACGCGGCCTTCGTCCTCGATCCCGATGGCAACCGCATCGAAGCGGTGACTTTTCCGCAGGAATAGCAGGCGAGCTACAGCCGCCGCGCCACGTCGGGTGCGAGATCCTGCTCGCTGTCGGGAATCTGTGCAGCCGCGGCGCGCAGCCGCGGAATGATCTCCTCGATCTTGTCCGCCTTCAGGATATCGACGGACAGGCCGGCCCGGATGAACTGGGTTTCGCGCATGTGCGCGACCAGGGAGAATAACGGCTCCCAGAAGCCGTCGACATTGGCGAGCAGCACGGGCTTGGCGTGACGGCCGAGCTGCTGCCAGGTCAGCTGCTCGACCAGCTCCTCCAGCGTGCCGAGCCCGCCGGGCAAAGCGACGAAGGCATCCGAGCGCTCGAACATCAACCGCTTGCGTTCGTGCATGTCGGGCGTGACGACCATTTCCTGCACGCGAGTCAGCGCGTTCTCCCGCATCCGCAGAAAGTCGGGAATGATGCCGGTAACGGTGCCGCCGTGATCCAGCACGGAGGTTGCGACCGCACCCATCAGGCCCAGCGAGCCGCCGCCATAAACGAGGCGGATCTTGCTTTCCGCCAGCGCTTTGCCGAGCGCCTTCGCCGCTTCGATGAAGTTGGGATTGGTTCCAGGGCCGGAGCCGCAATAGACGCAGACGGTTTTGATCGTGCTCATTGATACCATGATGCATTGCAGCGAAGAGGCGTCAAGCCCAATCGGTGATTCGATACTCCCGGAAACCTACCGGTAAATGACGATGAACAATCGAGAATTCGCCATCTGGCGGGGTGCGTTGGCATCAGGAAGGCTCTATATGACGGACGAAAATCGCAAATCGCAGTTGCGCCCGCACCCGGCGGGCTGTCAGGCATCTTGATGGACCAACCTCAATCGTTCGACGGCGCCAACGTTCCTGATCCTCCTGCCGGAGGACCGCAGGCCGGAGGCACGCTAATGGGCACGCTGGCGCATCTGTGGCCCTATATCTGGCCGGGCGATCGCGTCGATCTGAAGATGCGGGTGGTCTGGTCGCTGGTGCTGCTGCTCGCCGCCAAGCTGATCACGCTCGCGGTGCCATTCAGCTTCAAGTGGGCGACGGATGCGCTGACCGGCGCCAATACCGCGCCGGTCGCGGCCGACAACTGGCATCTCTGGGTGATTGCCTCGCCGCTGCTGCTCACCGCGAGCTACGGCGTGATGCGCATCCTGATGGCCGTGCTGACGCAATGGCGCGACGGCATCTTCGCCCGTGTCGCCATGCATGCTGTGCGCAAGCTTGCGACCCTCACCTTCATCCACATGCACGAGCTGTCGCTGCGCTTCCACCTCGAACGCAAGACCGGCGGCCTGACGCGCGTGCTGGAGCGCGGCCGCGAGGGCATCGAGGTCATCGTGCGCATGGTGATCCTGCAACTGATCCCGACCATCGTCGAGGTCTCGCTGCTGCTGGCCGTGCTGCTCTGGCAATTCGACTGGCGTTACGTGGTCGCCACGCTGATCACGGTCACGCTCTATATGTACTACACCTACATCGCGACCGAGTGGCGGATCGGCATCCGCCGCAAGATGAACGATTCCGACACCGAGGCGAACACCAAGGCGATCGACTCGCTGCTCAACTACGAGACCGTGAAGTATTTCAGCGCCGAGGCGCGCGAGGCGCAACGCTATGACAAATCGGTCGAGCGCTACGAAGAGGCGAGCGTCCGCACCTATACTTCGCTCGCGGTGCTCAATACCGGGCAGGCAGTGATCTTCACGCTGGGCCTGACCGCGACCATGCTGATGTGCGCGATGGGCGTGCGCAATGGTACCAACACGGTCGGCGATTTCGTGCTGGTCAACGCCATGATGATCCAGCTCTACCAGCCCCTCAACTTCATGGGCATGGTCTATCGCGAGATCAAGCAGGCGATCATCGACATCGAGAAGATGTTCAGTGTGCTGGGGCGCGAGGCCGAGATCAAGGATGCGCCTGACGCGAAGCCGCTGGTCATCTCCGCCGGCACGGTGCGCTTCGAGGACGTGCGCTTTGCCTATGAGCCGTCGCGGCCGATCCTGAAAGGGATCAGCTTCGAGGTGCCGGCCGGCAAGACGATCGCGATCGTCGGCCCGTCCGGTGCGGGCAAGTCGACGATCTCGCGCCTCCTGTTCCGGCTGTATGACGTCTCCGGCGGCAAGATCCTGATTGACGGCCAGGACATCCGCGACGTCACGCAGGCGAGCCTGCGCGCATCGATCGGCATGGTGCCGCAGGACACCGTGCTGTTCAACGACACCATCCGCTACAACATCCGCTACGGTCGCTGGGACGCCAGCGATGCCGAAGTCGAGGAAGCGGCGCGGCTGGCGCAGATCGATCATTTCATCCGCATGGCGCCGAAGGGTTACGAGACCCAGGTGGGCGAGCGCGGCCTGAAGCTGTCAGGCGGCGAGAAGCAGCGCGTCGCGATCGCGCGCACGGTGCTCAAGGCGCCGCCGATCCTGGTGCTGGACGAGGCGACATCGGCGCTCGACACCCACACCGAGCACGAGATCCAGGGTGCGCTCGACCGCGTGGCAAAGAACCGCACCTCGCTGGTGATCGCGCACCGTCTTTCGACCATCGTCGGCGCCGACGAGATCATCGTGTTGGATCAGGGACGCATCGCCGAGCGCGGCACCCACGCGAAGCTGCTGGCGCAGGGCGGTCTCTATGCGAGCATGTGGAACAGGCAGCGCGAGGCCGAGGCGGCGCGCGAGAAGCTGGCCAGGATGGCTGACAGCAGCGAGGCACCCAACCGGCAGCCGCCGCCGGTCGATGATGTCCTGACGAGGCCTGCGGCGGTGGAGTGATCTTGTCTCGGGTCCCAAGTCTGGCCTAAACAAGCGCGCGCGACGACCCGCCATTAAACTCCGACCGGCAGATAGCGATGTCCATTCTCGATTCGATCCAGCGTCAGATCCCGCCGATCCACAAGGAGGGCTATCCCTTCATCGGTGGCTTTGCGCTGGCAAGCCTGCTCCTGTTCTGGCTGTGGTCGCCATTGGGGTGGATCGGCACGATCCTCACCGTTTGGTGCGCGCTGTTCTTCCGCGACCCCGTCCGCGTGACACCCGTCCGTGAAGGGCTGGTTGTTTCGCCCGCCGACGGCCGCGTCTCGATGATCACCATGGCGCTGCCGCCGGCCGAACTCGGCCTCGGCGACCGGCCGTTGCCGCGCATTTCGGTGTTCATGAGCGTGTTCAATTGCCACGTCAATCGCGCGCCCGTAGCTGGCAGGGTGGACCGCATCGCGTACCGTCCGGGTCTCTTCATCAACGCCGAGCTCGACAAGGCGAGCGAGGATAATGAGCGCAACTCGCTGGTGATCACGACGCCGACGGCGCGGATCGGCGTTGTCCAGATCGCCGGCCTCGTCGCCAAGCGCATCGTCTGCTTCGTCAAGGAGGGACAGTCGATCGGCGCCGGCGAGCGCTTCGGCCTGATCCGCTTCGGCTCGCGCCTCGACGTCTATTTGCCCGTGGGCACCAAGGCGCTGGTCTCGGAAGGGCAGACCGCGATTGCCGGAGAGACGATCCTGGCCGACCTTGCCGGCGACGACCCGAGCCGGGTCTACCGCACCAATTGACCGATAGTCGGTGCTTGCAGGCCTTCCGCCGCAATGGCGGAGGGAGGCGTGACTTGCTATATCTCGCTCGAGGTGAGCAATGACGCCCTATGACTTCAAATATCCCGATGCACGCCGCCGGCGGTTCCGACCGATCCCGGTGCGGATGCTGGTCCCCAACGTCATCACCCTGCTGGCGATTTGCGCCGGCCTGACCTCGATCCGCCTGTCGATCGAGGGGCGGATGTCGCTCGCCGTCTACGCCATCGTGTTCGCCGCGGCGCTCGACGGCATCGACGGCCGCATCGCCCGCATGATCAAGGGGCAGTCCAAGTTCGGCGCCGAACTCGACAGCCTCGCGGATTTCGTCAATTTCGGCGTGGCGCCCGGCCTGATGCTGTATTTCTGGCAGCTGCACGAGCTCGGCAATGCCGGCTGGATCGCTGCGATGGTATTCGCAATCTCCGGCGGCCTGCGTCTCGCGCGCTTCAACGCCACCATGGATGATCCGAACAAGCCGGCCTTCGCGGCCAATTTCTTTACCGGCGTGCCGGCGCCGGCCGGCGCAATCACGGTGCTTCTGCCGATCTACATCGCGTTCCTCGATCTCGGCCGCACCCCTGTGGCGGTGACGGCGGCCTATACGCTTCTGATCGCCTTTCTGATGGTGTCGCGCCTGCCGGTATTCTCCGGCAAGACCAAGCGCATGCGCGTGCCGCCGGAGCTGGTGCTGCCCGCGTTCGTCGCCGTGATCGTTTTCATCGCGCTCCTGATTGCCTATCCCTGGCATGTGCTGTCGATTGGCACGGTGCTTTATCTGCTCTGCCTGCCGCTCGGCTACAAATCCTACCGCGACCAGGCGCGCGCGCTGCAAGCCGCCGCGCCTGCGGAAGGGGAAGTCTCGTCACCTCCTTCTGCGCCGACGCTGTCGAACCTGTCGGAGCCGCCGCAGGATGACGACCGGCCCGGTCGGCTGCACTGAGCGTTCTTCGCGGATATCTGCCATGAGGCCTGCCTGAGTTGGGTCGGAGCCCGATCTCGGCTATATCGCCCGTGTGACGGCGGCATCGCGCAATCAATCGCCGCCAATCTGGGAGAGAACGCCGTGACTGATACCGCGACCGGGCCGCTGCCCGCTTCCGTCCTCGAGGCACTGGGCCGCTACGATACGCCGACGATCTGCAATGCCATGGAGATCGTGGCGCCCGAGCGACGGTTGATCGGCTACACCACCAAGCAACTGGTCTGTCCGTTCCCCGATTTGCCGCCGATCGTCGGATATGCCCGCACGGTGACCATCCGTTCGGTGTTGAAATCCTCGCTTCCCGCCGAGGAGCAGTCCAAGCGCCGCATCCAGTATTACGAGTATGTCGGCACCGGGCACGGTCCGCGCATCTCGGTGATCCAGGACATCGACGGTCCTGATGTCGGCTATGGCGCGTTCTGGGGCGAGGTGCAGAGCAACGTGCACAAGGCGCTCGGCTGCCTCGGCGTCATCACCGACGGCTCGATCCGAGACATCCCGCAATGGGCGCCCGGCTTCCAGGCACTGGCCGGCTCGATCGGCCCGTCGCACGCCTGGGTGCATGCCGAGAATTTTGGCGGGGAGGTGCGCGTTGCCGGCATGACCGTGAGGTCGGACGACCTGATCCATGCCGACCAGCACGGCGCCATCGTGATCCCGCTCGAGGTCGCGGCAAAGCTGCCCGAGGCTGCCGAGCTCTGCGGCCGCCGTGAAACGCCGATCCTGGAGATTGCCCGCAGCCCCGACTTCTCTCTGGAGAAGCTGAAGGCCGCGCTGAAGCGCTCGGCGGAGATCCATTGAAGCGTGATGAGATCAGGATCGATCGGGTGTGTCGGAACGGAAACCGCTGCACATTCTTTCAGATCAGGCTCCAGGCAGGGACGACCTACGGCCGCGACGCCGGCCGCGGGTCGCCTTGTTCCGTCAGAAACAGGACCGCCTGGTCCGGCTCGCCGAACATCGCTGCGGCGCATCCAATCAGGGTGAACCCGCCGGCGAGGTCCAACAGGGTGATGCTGTCCGCATTGTCCGGGATGGGAATCAGGCGCGCCAAGATCACGGCGAAAGCCGCCTCTGCAAAGAGCACGAGGCTGAAGACCGGCAGGACGAGCTCCGGTTCGAGCAGGTGAAGTGCCAGCACCGCCGGCAGCGCAGTAAGAACACTGAACAGCGTCAACATCGCGACGGCTCCGGCGATCCAGCATGCGACCGGCCTTCAGAATAGCAATTCATCCCCCGTTCCGGATGTGGCGCAGGGCCGCAGCCGAACCGTGGGCCGACGCTATCTGCATGGTTAGCGAAGTGTTGAGATTCCTGTCGCTGGACGGCAATTGCGGTGTTCGCAGCGGCGGATGCCGCGCTGTCCGGACTTAACCTTTACGCGGCTTTAAGGGCGGGGCTCTAGGGTCCTGCGATGCGGTTCGGGTTGGGCCGCGTCAGCGGCCAGGACAGCCGTTGTTGCGTACGTGTTGGAGTCAGTAATGGATATCGCAACACTTGTCGGCTTGGTGGCGGGCGCCACTGTGGTGTCGACCCTGATCTTGATGGGCGGCAGCTTCGGGATGTTTTACGACATCCACGCCGTCATCGTCATCTTCGGCGGCTCGTTCGCCGCAACAATGATCCGCTTTCCACTGTCTGCGATGATCCACGGCGTGCCGCTCGGCGCGAAGTTTGCCTTTACCCTGAGCCGCCTTTCGGCCCACGACCTCGTCGACGAGCTCGCCCGCATCGCCGAAATCGCCCGCAAGCAGGGCCCGGTCGGACTGGAAAAGGTCGAGACGGACGAGCCGTTCCTCGCCAAGGGCATCCGCTACGTCGCCGACGGCTACGATCTCGATTTCATTCGCGACAATCTGGAGCGCGACCGCGACAACTTCCTGATGCACCTCGACGAAGGCAGCAAGATCTATCGCGCCGTCGGTGACTGCGCTCCGGCGTTCGGCATGATCGGCACGCTGCTTGGCATGGTGCAGATGTTCTCCAACATGTCGGATCCTTCCAAGCTCGGTCCGTTCATGGCCACCGCGTTGCTGGCGACGCTCTACGGCGCCGTCGTCGCCAACCTGATCTGCTTGCCGATCGCAGACAAGCTGCACGGCAAGCTGCTGGACGAAGAGACGAACCGCACCCTGATCATCGACGGCATCCTGATGATCCGCGACTCCAAGAGCCCAACGCTCGTGCGCGAAATGCTGCTGGCCTATCTGCCGGAGAAGCATCGTCACACCGAAGGCGAGCCGGTGCCGGCTTGAGGCCGCCGCCGGGATTTGAGAGATGGCCAAGAAAAAGCGCGGCGATGCTCACGGCGGCGGCCACGGCTGGTTCGTAACCTTCGCCGACCTGATGGCGCTGCTGCTGGCGTTCTTCGTGATGCTGGTCGCGTTCTCGACACAGGATGCCAACAAGCTCAAGATCGTCGCGGGCTCGATGCGCGAGGCGTTCGGCGTGCAGACCGAAGCGCGCTACTCGGGCATCGTCGAATCCGACGGCCTGCCGACGCGTCCGCGGCTCAAGAACGTCGACCACATCCAGCCCGAAGATTCGTCCAACACGCCGACGCCGGATCAGGAGGATCGCGAGAAGACCTCCGGCGCCAAGATCAAGGTCGACCGCAATTTCGCCCTGGCCGCAGCCTCGCTGCGCCAGGCGTTGCAGGACATGCCGGAGCTGACCGAGATGTCCAAGCACATCATGTTCGAGGAAACCAAGCAGGGCCTCAATCTCGAGATCGTCGACCAGGACGGCCGCTCGATGTTCGCCGACGGCTCCAAGGTGCCTTACGACCGCACGCGGCGCCTGGTCGAGAAGCTAGCGATCCCACTCAAGGCCACCCCGCTGCGGGTTTCCATCACCGGCCACACCGCGGCCGGATTCGTGCCGACCCGCAGCGACTACGGCGCCTTCGACCTGTCGGCAGACCGCGCCAACGCCGTGCGACAGATCCTCGAACGCGAAGGCCTGCCGCCGTCGCACATCTTCGCCGTCTCGGGCAAGGCGGATACGCAGCCGCTGTTTCCGGACGATCCCTCGCTCGCTGCCAACCGTCGGGTGACCATCACCCTGATGCGTGAAGATCCGCCGCTGCCGCCCAATCTGAAGCCGTGACCCTCTTGCACTACGATTATACCTGAGACATGTCGTCGCGCGGGCGACAAGCGTGGCCGCACCGTCACAGCATCCGTCTCAAGGCCTGCTAAGGTGGGGGGCCGATTGACACGCGCGCGGGAAGCGTCAAAAGGCGCCGGATCAATTCAGGGACGGAAGCGTTTTTCACCCCCATGACGGCGAGCATCACATCGACCGAGACCCAGGACGGGCAACCGGTCAAAACAGGCTTTTGGGCCCTTACGCTCGGGAGCATCGGCGTCGTCTTCGGGGATATCGGCACCTCGCCGCTCTATGCATTCCACGAGGCGGTCAAGGGCGCGGCCCATGGCGAGCCGGTGTCGCGGGTCATCGTGCTGGGCGTGCTCTCGCTGATTCTGTGGGCGCTGCTGATCGTCGTCACCGCCAAATACGTGCTGCTGCTGCTGCGCGCCGACAATAACGGGGAGGGCGGCACGCTGTCGCTGATGGCGCTCGGCCAGCGCGCGCTCGGGCGACGAAGCTGGGTTCTGCTCGCGCTCGGTGTGGTCGGCGCTTCCATGTTCATCGGCGATTCCATGATCACGCCGGCGATCTCGGTGCTGTCGGCAGTGCAGGGCCTCAAGCTGGCAACGCCCGCGCTCGAGCACTATGTGGTGCCGCTGACCGTCCTCATCCTGGTGCTGCTGTTCGCGGTCCAGAGCAAGGGAACCGCCCTGGTCGCATCGGCCTTCGGGCCGGTGATGGTCGTCTGGTTCGCCGTGATTGCGGTGATGGGGGCAGTGCACATTGCCGACGACCCCACCGTGCTCGCGGCAATCAATCCCTATTACGCGGTGCAATTCGTGCTGTCGCACGGCATCATCGGCCTCGTCACGCTTGGCGCCGTGTTTCTGGCGGTGACCGGCGGCGAGGCGCTTTATGCCGATCTCGGCCATTTCGGGCGCAAGCCGATCCAGTCGGCGTGGATGTTCTTCGTGCTGCCGGCCCTCTTGATCAACTATTTCGGGCAGGGGGCGCTCGTGCTGTCCGATCCCAGCGCGATCGAACATTCCTTCTACCGCATGGTGCCCGACAGCCTGGTGCTGCCGCTGGTCGGACTTGCGACGGCGGCAACCGTGATCGCGAGCCAAGCGGTGATCACGGGCGCCTATTCGCTGGTCTATCAGGCCGTGCAGCTCGGTCTCTTGCCGCGTTTCGAGGTGCGTTACACCTCCGAATCCCACGCCGGCCAGATCTATCTGCCCCGCGTCAACCGCCTGTTGCTGATCGGCGTGATGCTGCTGGTGCTGCTGTTCCACACCCCCAGCAATCTGGCCTCGGCCTACGGCATTGCCGTCTCCACCACCATGGTCGTCGACGGCATCATGGGTTTCGTCGTGATCTGGAAGCTGTGGAACTGGCGCGCGGCAACGGCCGCAGCCGTGATCGTGCCCTTCGTGATCGTCGATTTGAGCTTCTTCAGCGCCAACCTGCTCAAGCTGCTCGACGGCGCCTGGGTGCCGCTGCTGTTCGGCGTCGTCATGGCAGGGACGATCTGGACTTGGCGCAAGGGGTCCGGAATCCTGATCCAGAAGACGCGACGGATCGAGGTGCCGCTGGACGATCTGGTCGGCAGCCTGGAGAAGCGGCCGCCGCATATCGTCAAGGGCACGGCGGTGTTCCTGACCAGCGATCCCGCCTTCGTACCGACCGCGCTTCTGCACAATCTCAAGCACAACAAGGTGCTGCACGAGCACAACGTGATCCTGACCATCGAGACCGCGCACACGCCGAGGGTCGATCTGTCGGAGCGGTTCCGGATGGAGAAGATCAGCGACAAGTTCTCCAAGGTCCGTCTGCGCTTCGGCTATATGGAGCAGCCGAACGTGCCCAAGGCGCTTGCGATCGCGCGCAAGCAGGGCTGGCAATTCGACATCATGTCGACATCCTTCTTCGTGTCGCGAAGGTCGCTGAAGGCATCGGCGCAGTCGGGCATGCCGCTGTGGCAGGACCATTTGTTCATCGCGCTGAGCCGGTCCGCCAACGATGCCACCGACTACTTCCAGATTCCCACCGGGCGGGTGGTTGAAGTCGGAACCCAGGTCACCATCTAAGTGCATCGGCAAAGCCATGCATATCTGCATGGCTCCGGCCCGCAAACAGGCTAGGCCATGCCGCTGGCGCAAGACTATAAGCCGCGCGCTCTTCCGCCGTTGTGCCGTGAAGCATTTTGAGGCCACTGGGCTCTCCCATGACAACCGACGTAGCAGCAGTTCCTGCCCCGGAAACGGCGGTGGCCAATGGGCATGGCGAGGCCCACACAACGGCCCGTTTCGGTGCACTGACCCTCGGCAGCATCGGCGTCGTCTATGGCGACATCGGCACCAGCCCGCTCTACGCGTTCCGCGAGGCCGTGATGGCGGCCTCGGGTGCGGAGGGATTGCCGACGCCGGCAGCCGTGCTCGGTGTGCTCTCCCTGATCCTATGGGCGCTCATCATCGTGGTGACGCTCAAATACGTCGTGATCCTTCTCCGGGCCGACAACAACGGTGAGGGCGGCACCCTGGCGCTGATGGCGCTGGCCCAACGGGCGGTTGGCACCGGCGGGGGAACCATCGTCCTGCTCGGCATCATTTCCGGAGCCCTGTTCTATGGCGATGCCGTGATCACGCCGGCCCTGTCGGTGCTGTCCGCAATCGAGGGCATGAAGGACGTCACCCTGACATTCGAGCCCTATATCGTTCCGCTGACCATCGTGATCCTCGTCTGTCTGTTCGCTGTGCAGTCCCGCGGCACGGCGCGCGTCGCAGCGTTCTTTGGCCCGATCATGTGCGTGTGGTTCGCAGTCATCGCGGCAGCGGCGGTCCATCCGATCATCCAGCAGCCGCAGGTGCTGCTTGCGCTCAACCCGCTCCATGCGGTGTCCTTCATGCTGCACCATGGCATCATCGGCTTCGTGACCCTGGGCGCCGTGTTCCTGGCAGTCACCGGCGCCGAGGCGCTCTATGCCGACCTCGGCCATTTCGGCAAGCGGCCGATCCAGTTTGCCTGGCTCTCCATCGTGCTGCCGTCGCTGGCGCTCAACTATCTAGGGCAAGGGGCGCTTGTCCTCAGCGACCCCGGCGCGATCGTGAGCCCGTTCTTCCAGCTCTTTCCGCAAGGCTTTTTCCGCGGCAGCATGGTCGTGCTGGCCATCGCCGCCACGGTCATCGCGAGCCAGGCCGTCATCACCGGCGCCTATTCGCTGACGCGGCAGGCGATCCAGCTCGGCCTATTGCCGCGCTTCGAAATTCGCCATACGTCGGAAGCTCATTCCGGCCAGATCTTCATCCCCCGCATCAACCAGTTGCTGCTCGTCGCAGTGGTGCTGCTGGTGCTCTTGTTCCGCTCGTCCAGCGCCCTGGCTTCCGCCTACGGCATCTCGGTCACCGGCACCATGGTGGTCACGGCAATGATGGGCTTCGTCGTGATCTGGAAGGGCTGGCGATGGCCGCCGCTCGCCGCCGGGGTGCTGATCGCACCGTTCTTGTTCCTGGATCTGACCTTCCTGACCGCGAACCTCCTGAAGGTGTTCGAGGGCGGCTGGATGCCGCTGGCGCTCGGCGCGCTCATGGTCATCCTGATGTATACGTGGCGGCGCGGCAGCCGTCTGCTGTTCGAGAAGTCGCGCAAGCTCGAATTCCCGCTCGCGGACCTCGTGGCCATGCTGGAGAAACGGCCGCCGCAACGAGTCCCAGGCACCGCGGTGTTCCTGACCTCGGACCCGCTCAGCGCGCCGACCGCGCTGATGCATAGCTTGAAGCACTACAAGGTGCTCCACGAGAAGAATGTCATTCTTACCATCGAGACCGCGCAGACCCCGCGGATCGATCCGGCCGACCGCGTGAGGCTGGAGCAGATCTCGCCGACCTTCTCCAAGGTGACGCTGAAGTTCGGCTTCATGGAATCGCCCAACGTGCCGAAGGCGCTCGCGATCGCCCGCAAGCTGGGCTGGCAGTTCGACATCATGTCGACCTCCTTCTTCCTGTCACGCAGAGCGCTCAAGCCCGCGGCCCATTCCGACATGCCGCGCTGGCAGGACCGGCTGTTCATCTCGCTGAGCCGCTCCGCCAACGACGCCACCGATTATTTTCAGATCCCGAGCGGCCGCGTCGTGGAGGTCGGTACGCAGGTGGCGATCTAGGGCCCGGATTCAAAGCGGACTTCAAGTCGCTGCGATTTAGCTTTAACTTGCGCCGCGCGGCTCAAGCCTTTGTAGCGCTTGATTTTCGTCTCCCGAGAGGCGAGGTTGCCGCCAGCCGGGATCGCCCCGGTGCGCGGCCGCGACGTTGGAGGATGATGTGGCAAATCAAGTGCAGGATCTGACCCCGGACGAGGTCTCCAAAGGTGTCGCGGAAGGACGCTATCTGCTCGTCGACGTTCGCGAGCCGAACGAGGTTCAGGCCGAGGCCTATCCTTTCGGCGTCGTGGTGCCGCTCTCGACCTTCGATCCCAAGGCCATCCCCGATCCCGCAGGCAAGGAGGTCGTGTTCGCCTGCCGTTCGGGCAAGCGCTCGGTGACGGCCTCGCTGGCGGCGCAGGCGGCGGGCCTGCCTTACGACAGGCATCTGGCCGGCGGCATGCTGGCCTGGAAGGCGGCCGGACTCCCGACCAGGCTCGGCGGCTGATCGGCCCGATGTCCAAAAGCTCGTCCCTGAACAAGGTCTTCGCCGATCTTCCCGTCACCATCTTCGAGGCGATGTCGCAGGCCGCGCGCGACAACGAGGCCATCAATCTCGGCCAGGGCTTTCCCGACGATCCCGGCCCCGAGGACATTCGCCGCGCCGCAGCCGAGGCCTCGCTGAACGGCTACAACCAGTACCCGTCGATGATGGGTCTGCCGGAGCTGCGCCAGGCGATCGCGACCCATTATGGCCACTGGCACGGCCTCAAGCTCGACCCGATGAGCGAGGTCATGGTGACCTCCGGCGGCACCGAGGCATTGACCTCGGCGATCCTCGCGGTGGTGCAGCCCGGCGACGAGGTGGTCTGCTTCCAGCCGGTCTATGATTCCTATTTGCCGATCATCCGCCAGGCCGGCGGCATTCCGCGCCTCGTCCGGCTCGAGCCGCCGCACTGGCGCCTGAACGAGGACATGCTGAAGAGCGTGTTCAATTCAAAGACCAAGGCGGTCCTGTTCAACAACCCGCTGAACCCTAGCGCGGTGGTCTATCCGCGCGAGGACCTCGAGCTGCTGGCGCGCTACTGCCAGGAGTTCGACGTGATCGCGATCTGCGACGAGGTGTGGGAGCACGTCACCTTCGACGAGCACAAGCATATCCCGCTGATCACCATCCCCGGCATGCGCGAGCGCACCATCAAGGTCGGCTCGGCCGGCAAGATCTTCTCGCTGACGGGGTGGAAGATCGGCTTCGTCTGCGCCGCGCCGCCGCTGCTCCGCGTCGCCGCCAAGGTGCACCAGTTCCTGACCTTCACCACCGCGCCGAACCTGCAAGTGGCCGTCGCCTACGGCCTCGGCAAATCCGACGACTATTTCCTGTCGATGCGCAAGGATCTGACCCGGAGCAGGGACCGCCTGACCAAGGGCCTCGAGAGCCTCGGCTTCCCCGTGCTGAAGTCGCAGGGCACGTACTTCCTCACCGTCGACCTGTCGCCGCTAGGGCTCAACGAGAGCGACACCGAGTTCTGCTGGCGGATCGTGAAGGATTACAAGGTCGCGGCGATCCCGGTCTCGGCATTCTACGAGCAGGACCCGGTGACCTCAGTGGTGCGCTTCTGTTTTGCCAAGAAGGACCAGACGCTCGATACCGCGCTGGAGCGGCTCTCGGATGCGGTGCGCGGGCGCAAGAGGTAGGAACGAGATGACGAAGGTCGGCCGCTCGGGGTTTCGCCTCGGTCTCGCAATCACCGCGGCGGTGTCGTTCCTTTCCCAGGCGGCCGCCGCCGAGGAGCGCGTCGTCAACTTCTACAACTGGTCCAATTACATAGCGCCTGGCGTCCTCGAAGCCTTCACCAAGGAGACCGGCATCAAGGTGGTCTATGACACCTTCGATGCCAACGAGACGCTGGAGACGCGCCTGATGGCCGGCAAGTCCGGCTATGATGTGGTGGTGCCCACCGCCTATTTCCTGCAGCGCCAGATCAAGGCCAACATCTTCCAGAAGCTCGACAAGTCGAAACTGCCGAACCTCGCCAATGCCTGGCCGATGGTGACCAAGCACCTTGCGACCTACGACCCCGGCAACGTCTACGCCGCCAACTACATGTGGGGCACGACCGGCATCGGTTACAATGTCGCCAAGGTGAAGCAGATCCTCGGGCCCGACGCCAAGATCGACAGCTGGGACATCGTCTTCAAGCCGGAGAACCTGGCAAAATTCAAAGATTGCGGCGTGCACTTGCTGGACTCCGCCGACGACATCTTTCCGGCGGCGCTGAACTGGCTCGGGCTCGATCCGAACTCGACCAAGCAGGCCGACCTCGAGAAAGCAGCGGAGGCCGTGGCAAAAGTCCGGCCCTCCGTACGCAAGTTTCACTCGTCCGAATATCTGAGCGCACTCGCCACCGGCGAGATCTGCTTCGTGGTCGGCTGGTCCGGCGACATCATGCAGGCACGCGCCCGCGCAGCCGAAGCCAAGAACAGCAGCGGCGTCGAGATCGGCTACGCCATCCCGAAGGAAGGCGCGCAGATGTTCTTCGACAATCTCGCGATCCCCGCCGATGCCAAGAACGTCAATGAAGCATACGAGCTGATCAACTATCTCTACCGCCCCGAGGTCGCGGCGAAGAACGCCGACTTCCTGTCCTACGCCAGCGGCAATCTCGCCAGCCAGAAGCTGGTCGATCCGAAGATCCTGAACGACAAGAACATCTATCCGGACGAGGCGACGCTCTCGAAGTTGTTCGTCATCACCGCGCGCGAGCCGGCCACGCAGAGGATCATCAACCGGCTCTGGACCAAGGTGAAGACGGGGCGCTGAGCTGGATTGCCGTCATAGCGAGCGAAAACTCTGGATTGCTTCGTGGCTTCGCTGCTCGCGACGGCGACGTAACTAACGCCACCTTCGATGCAGCCAAAGCCACTGCTCGGGATGCTCGCGCACCCAGCTTTCCACCACGCTGGTGATCGCCTGCGTCGTGCCTTGGATGTCGATCCTGCCCTCCGCATCGCGCACCGGCTTGACCTCTTCGGTCAGTTCGCCGCGGAAACGGCCACCGGGCAGGCGGATGATGCGGACGCCGTGGATCGGGCATTCGACCTGGCGGAGCAGGCGCGCCAGCATCGGATTGGCGCGGGTCTTGCGGCCGAAGAATGTGACCTCGACGCCGCCGGTGAGATACTGGTCGATCAGCATCGCGACGTGCTTGCCGTCCTTCAGCGCCTGGGCGAGCCGGAGCGGGGCGTCACGGCCCGCCGGGATCAGCGTGCCCATGTTGACCTGTCGCATCTCCTGGATGATGCGGTCGGCCGAGGCGATGTTCGGGCGGCGATAGAGGATCGCGGTCTCCAGTCCATGCGCGACGGCGGCGAGCGCCGGCAATTCCCAATTGGCGAGATGCGCAGCGAAGATCAGCGCCGGCTTGCCGTCATCGCGGATCCGGTCGAACAGCTCGATGCTGCGCGGCGACAATTCGATCCGGCTGTTCTCGGGATGGTCGCGGTCGTAGTCCCAGACCTTGTCCATATGGGCGAATTCGGCGCCGACGCGGCCGAGATTGTCCCACACGCCCATCAGGATCTGCTCGATCTCCTCCGGCGATTTCTCCGGAAAGGCAGCGGCGAGATTGGCGCGGCCGATCCGATGCTCGCGCAGGCGCGGGCCGATCGTCTTCACGACGCGCGCGAAGAAGTCGGAGGTCTTGACCGGATCGAAATAGCGCGTGGTGCGCAGCAGGCCGACGGTCGCGGCGCCAATCAGGCTTCCGCCGAGCGATTTGGCAGCCTCGCGCGCGCGGGCCTTCGTGCTCGCAGTCAGCAGCGCCATGCGTCCGGTCAGGCCGGTTCGCGGGTCAGGATCAGCGAAGCGTTCTGGCCGCCGAAACCGAACGAGTTCGACATCACCGCGGTGACGCGGGCATCGCGCGCCTTGTTGCCGACGACGTCGAACAGGATCGTCGGGTCCGGGGTGTCGTAGTTGATCGTCGGCGGAATGCGCTGATGCTCGAGCGTGAGCAGCGAGAAGATCGCCTCGACTGCGCCGGCGGCCGAGATGGTGTGGCCGACCATGGATTTGTTCGACGTGACCGGAATCTTCCGCAGAAGCTCGCCGAACACGGCCGATGTCGTGTTGTACTCCATCTTGTCGTTCTCGGGCGTCGCGGTGCCGTGCGCGTTGATGTGATCGATCTGGTCCGGCGTCATGCCGGCGTCGGCCAGCGTCTTGTTCATGCAGCCGATGATCGGCTTGCCGTCAGGCGAGGAGCGGGTGCGGTGGAAGGAATCGGTGAGCTCGCCGCAACCGGCGATCACGCCGAGGATCTTTGCGCCGCGTGCAGTCGCCGCCTCATAGCTTTCGAGCACCAGCGCGCCGGCGCCCTCGGCCATGACGAAGCCGTCGCGGTTCTTCGAGAAGGGGCGGGAGGCCGCCTGCGGCGGATCGTTCTGGGTCGACAGGGCCGAGAGCAGAGAGAAGCGCACCATGGCCTCGGGATTGACCGTGCCGTCGGTCGCGACGCACAGCGCGGCATCGGTCTCTCCGCGGCGGATCGCTTCGACGCCGAGCTGGATCGAGGTGGCTCCGGACGCGCAGGCCGTCGACAGCGAGATCGGGGAGCCCTTGGTGCCGAAGGTCTCGGCGAGGTAGGCGGCGACCGAGCCGAACATGAAGCGATGATGATAGGCGCTGTACTTGCCGCCGCCGGAAATGCGGAGCAGATCATCATAGGTGATGTCCTGCTGGCCGACTGCGCGACCAAGCTCGCGACGCTGCGGCCATTCGACCTCGACCGGCGCAACCGCGAGGAAGAGGGGACCCGGGAAGTCGGCCTTGGCGCCGATGCCGGACTGCTCCAAGGCTTCCTGCGTCACCAACTCGGCCATCCGCTCGGACAGGGCGGTCGAGGAGAACGGATCGACGCTGACGAAATCGACCGTGCCGGCCATGGTGGTCTTCAGGCCGTCGACCGGAAAACGCGTGATGGTGCGGATGCCGGATTCGCCGGCGACGAGCTTCGCCCAATTGTCGGCCTTGCCGGCGCCGAGCGAGGTCATGATGCCCATGCCGGTGACGACGACGACGGGACGCCCGAGTTTGTCGCGTGGTGCAGTCATGTCGATCCCCGCTTGAGCTAGCTAAACTGCCTCGACCAGCGCCATGCCTTCGCCGCGCCAATGTCCGGCCCCCACCACGACAATCTGGGTGGGTGCGCCCTGCATTTCAATCTCGGTCCCCGTGGAATCATGCGGCGGGAACAGCGCGCCGCGCGAGATGGACAGTGCGGCCAGCGCGATGCCGAGCGGGAATTGCGTCTCCATGGCGTGGCCGAACATCGTGCCGGTCGAGCGCACCGGGAACTCGGCATGGTTCTTCAGGAAATTGCGCTCTTCCGAGGTCGCGGGCTCGGCACCGGTCGCGCCGGATATGATCGCGCCCTTGCCATCGCGCTTCGGCAACTGGGTCCACAGCTTCTCCAGGGTCGCAGCCATGTCGCCGGGCTGCTTGCGCTTGGCGAGGTCGGCGACCACGCTCGACAGCTTTGCGAACGGCTTCGCGCCGCGCGCTTCCGCATGCGCCTTCGATTCCAGCACCAGGAAAGCGCCGGCCGAGCCGAGCGCGAAGCCGGGATGGTCCTTGCGCGCCCAGACGGGAGCGAACTTGTCCTTCAAGTTGAAGTCGCCGAATTCGTAGAGGACGAGCAGGTCCTTGCGTTCGCCGTTGTGCGAGCCGCCGACCAGCGCGATGTCGCTTTCGCCCGAGGCGATGCGCGCGAGCGCAATGCGCGCGGCATCGGCGCCGGCGACCTCTTCACCCATGAAGGTGCGCGAGGTACCTCCCAAGCCGTGCACGATGGCGATGTTGCCGGCGAGCAGGTTGGAGAGCTGGGCCAGGAACAGCGTCGGCCTGAGATCGCTCATCAGCCGCTCGTTCAGGAAGCCCGGCGCGTTGGCGCCCTTGGCCTCGGCGGTGAGAATGCCGGTGTCGACGTTGAGATCGCGCTCTCCGCCGCCGGCGGCGACCACCATGTCGATCTTCGACAGGATATCCTTGTTGCCCTTGATGCCGGCGGAATCGAGTGCAAGACCGGCGGCATAGGTGCCGATGCGCTGCCAGGCCTCCATCTGGCGCTGGTCGCCCTTCTTGGGAATCTGGCTGTCGAAGCTGACCGGCATCAGCGGATGCACGATGTAGGGGGCAAAGCCCTTCTCGTCGACATTGATGCGCTTCTCCTGAAGCGCGGCCCAGTTGGCATCCAGGCCCTCGCCAAGCGAGGTGGCGAGCCCAATGCCCGTGATCCAGACTTCGGTCTGGCCCGGCTTCGAAACGGAAGTGTCAGTCATGGCGATACGGCCTGTTGCGGAAACCCGACGCGCTTGGCGATCGCGTCCATGTGGGAGCGCATGTCCGCATTGGGGAAGGGAATCAGCGTGAAGGTGAGCGCCGAATTCGCGCGCAGCTTGCCGCCAACCTTGATCTTGGCCTCGGTCATGGCATAGCCGGAGCCTTCGTGGGTGAGGCTCGCCTCGATGCTCATGAGATCGCCGGGGAACACCGAGCCGCGCACCTTGGCCTCCTTCACGGCAGCCAGGATCGGCATACGTTCGAACTTGAACACGCCGAGCTGAAGCCAGCCGGAGGCCTGCGCCATCGATTCGATCAGAAGCACGCCGGGCATCAAGGGATAGCCCGGGAAGTGCCCCTCGAATACGGTGCTTTCCTTCGGGACCTGGGCTTCGACGACGATCGTCTTCTCGTCGACCTTGAGGTCGACGATGCGATCGATCATGTGGAAGTATTCGAGTTGCATGACTGCGCCCTTAGGCGCTCGCACCCTTGGCCGCAACCAGTTCGTCGATGCGGGCGCACAGGTTCTTCAGGACGAAATATTGCTCGGTGGTCGCCTTGCCGTCGTTGACCTCCTGGGTCCACTTTTCCAGCGGCAGCTTGATGCCGAACTGCTTGTCGATCGCGAAGGCGATATCGAGGAAATCGAGGCTGTCGATGCCGAGGTCATCGATGGCGTGGCTATCCGGCGTGATCGTGTCGCGCGGGATGTCGCAGGTTTCAGCGATGATCGTAGCGACCTGATCGAATGTGGAGGACATCACTAAGCCTTTGATAGATTGTGGGTATTTCTCAGATATTCCAGAGTGGCATGGTGGGTGGGCATCGCGCCCCTGATGACGCCCTCTAACCCCTCTCTGGCCGGGTCGAAAGCCCGTATATCGGAGCGCCGCCCTGAGTTCAATGGAGCCGGACAAGGGCGGCGACAGGGCTGGGGATGCCTGTCGGAGCCTCCCGGCGCACGACCGGCGGCGACCGGCTCTAGATGTGTGGCGTCGTGATCTTGATACAGTCGCGGCGGCCCATCAGCACGCAATCCTGGGTCCGGCGCAGGTCGGCGATGCTGACCGCGAGCCAGATCCCGATCGCGGTCAAAGCAATGGTGAAGGCCAGCGCTGCGATGTTGGCAAGCATGCGCTGGCGAAAATTGTCGGGTTCGGCGCGGGGCTGCTCATAGCGCGACAAGTCGAGCCGTTCGGGTGCGATGCGCAGCGGCTGCACGGTGCCGCTGCCGCGCTGGGCCGGCCGGGAAGGCGCGGTGCGCGGCCTGAACTGGAGCACCCGGTGCTCGTCATCAGAGCTTATGGGCCGCTGGTTGTTCATGGGGCGGGATCACTCCGAAGCTCCGATTTTGATAGCATAGGCGACGAGAGCGTTGCAGAAAATCTTCTGAATGCGCGCGTGCATTTGTGCAGTCGCACAATTTGTGAATGGATGGTCCAAAGCGTCGGGGAAGCCGGTCGTCGTGCATTTTATCGCCGCTGGATCCGATGGCATGAGCCGCGGGAACCGGAACATCAGCTGCAACGGTGTGAGGACTTTCGATCATGACGAACACGCGCGAGCCGAGAGTGCATCCGGTCCCGATTATGTCGCTCCGGCCGACACAGATGACGGTCGGACTGCGCGAGGTCAGGGAGAAACGCAAGCGCTGGCGCGAGCACGACAACAAGGAGCAGGCCGACCTGCTCGGCAAGCACATGATTCCCGTCGTCTTCGGTCCAGACAAGCGCTACTACGTCATCGACCATCATCATCTCGGCCGCGCGCTGCACGATGAAGGCGTCAAGGAGGTGCTGGTGACCATCGTCGGGGACCTCAGGATGGTCGAGCGCGAGGCTTTCTGGGGCGTGATGGACAACAGGCGCTGGGTCTATCCTTACGACGCCAAGGGCGAGCGGCGGTCGTTCCGCGACCTGCCCAAATCGCTCGCCGATCTCAAGGACGATCCATTCCGCAGCCTTGCCGGCGAATTGCGCCGCATGGGCGGCTTCGCCAAGGACACTACGCCGTTCTCCGAATTCCTGTGGGCGGATTTCCTGCGCAGAAGGCTGTCACGCAAGGCGGTCGACGCTGATTTCGACAAGGCGCTCGAGATCGCCATGGCTGCGGCGAGGAGCAAGGATGCGATCTACCTGCCTGGCTGGTGCGGTCCGGAGGACGAGGATTAGGGCGGTGGACGCCCTGCGACACCATCCCTCGCATGACATCACGGTCTCTTGAGCGAAATCATTTTTCATCGCCATGAAGCGGTCCTGAAACACGGGCCGTCCCATCTATGGTTATCGAGCTCATACAGGAGGCCGAAATGCGCCGTCTGATTTTTGTCATTGCCGTGCTCGCCGTCGCCTCAGCAGGCATCTCCGCCTCGTTTGCCGCAGTTCACCACGCCCGAACATTGACATTTGCCGAGCGGTTTGCCCCGGCGCTCGAGGCGATGGCAAAGCGCTAGCGGTACGGCGGCCCGAACACGCTTGATCTTCCGCAAGTTCGCGGCGGCGTCGGCGGCTATCGTGCGCCTGCATGATTACGGAAGCAGCGATACGCCCCGACGCGGGGGCGGGAGGGCTACAGGTCATGCTGACTGGGACATGACCATGAGCATCATCTTTCGTCTCCTGTTCATCATCGCCGGCGCGGTCACCGCACTGTTCGTCGCGCGTGATGCGCTGAACTTCACGATCATCCAGACCTTCGTTGCGATTTTGCTCGTGACCGCTATCGTGGGCGTTGGAAGTCTCTGGAGCCTGCGGCGGAAGACGTGAGTGAGGTAGAACGCGGCAGTTTAGCCGGGCTGAGCGAAGCCGAGGCCCGGCTACGGCTACAACAGGAAGGTTACAACGAACTGCCCCGGTCCGAACGGCGCACTCCACTGCGCATCGTTCTGGAGGTGCTGCGCGAACCGATGCTCGCGCTCCTTCTGTGCGGCGGGCTGGTCTACCTCCTGCTCGGCGATCTCCGCGAGGCACTGCTTCTGCTCGTGTTCGGGGCCATCTCCGTCGTGATCACCATCGTGCAGGAGACCCGCACCGAACGTGTGCTGGAAGCCTTGCGAGAGCTGACCAGTCCGCGAGCGCTCGTGGTCAGGGACGGGGAACGCCGGCGGATCGCAGGGCGGGAAGTCGTCCGTGGCGATCTCCTCGTCCTCTCCGAGGGCGATCGGGTTCCGGCAGATGCCATGCTTGTCAGTGCGCGAGATCTGGCTGTCGACGAGTCGCTGCTAACCGGCGAGTCGGTGCCCGTTCGCAAGCAGCTCGCCAAGATGCCGCCCGCGGAAGCGGCATCGACCGATCATCGCCCGGGCGGTGACGACCAGCCATTCGTGTATTCGGGCTCACTCGTCGTACGAGGTGAGGGCCTGGCCGAGGTCGAGGCCACCGGGCCCCGCAGCGAGATCGGGAAGATCGGATTGTCGCTGCATGGCTTGCGGCCGGAGCCGCCTCGGCTGCAGCAGCAGACTGCCCGGCTCGTTCGGCTTTGCTTTCTCGGCGGCGTGGCGATCAGCCTTGCCGCTGTCCTGCTCTATGG
Source organism: Bradyrhizobium sp. Leaf396 (assembly GCF_001424605.1). Classification (NCBI taxonomy): domain Bacteria; kingdom Pseudomonadati; phylum Pseudomonadota; class Alphaproteobacteria; order Hyphomicrobiales; family Nitrobacteraceae; genus Bradyrhizobium; species Bradyrhizobium sp. Leaf396. Next base: position 196,263 of record NZ_LMQJ01000003.1, on the reverse strand, counting down.
AATGTTGCGCGGAGATTGGCTGCAGGCGTTGCTCGGGGGCATCGCAATCGGCATGTCCATGCTTCCCGAGGAGTTTGCCGTCGTCCTGACGGTGTTCATGGCCATGGGCGCCTGGCGCATCTCCAAGGCGCGCGTGCTGACGCGTCGCGCCGCAGCGATCGAGGTGCTTGGCTCGGCGACGGTGCTCTGTACCGACAAGACCGGCACCTTGACGCAGAACCGGATGTCGGTCGCGGAGCTGAGGTTGCGCGACGGCGTAAATATGCGGGCTGGGTCCTCGCAGGCGGCTCCCGTAAGAACAGAGTTTTTCGAACTGGCGCGTTGCAGCGTTCTGGCAAGCTCGCCGGAACCGTTCGATCCCATGGAGAAGGCGCTGCACGCATTCGTGCATGCAGGTCTCCCGCAGGACGACGAGGCCGCGGACGCTCGGACCTTGGTACGCAGCTACGGCCTGCGCCCCGAACTGCTGGCGATGACCCAGGTCTGGCGTTGGTCGCATCAGAAGGGCCTCGTCGCGGCGGCGAAAGGCGCCCCCGAGGCGATCGCGCACCTCTGTAAGCTGGATGGTGCGGATCAGGAGGCGATGCGGGATGCGGTCGCGGTGATGGCGAAGAATGGTCTTCGCGTGCTCGGCGTGGCCGCCGCAACCTACCACGGCGAGGACCTGCCGCCGTCCCAGGAAGGCTTCGCCTTTCGCTTCATCGGTTTGGTGGGGTTGGCCGACCCGCTTCGTCCGGGCGTTCCCGAGGCGGTGGGTGAATGCCGCTCGGCCGGCATTCGCGTCGTCATGATCACGGGCGACTATCCGGCGACCGCCATGGCGATCGCCGGGCAGGCGGGACTCCATGTCAACGAAGTCGTGACTGGCGAGCAGATCAAGCTTGCGGACGACGGCGAGCTCGATGCGCTCGTCAGAAACGTGAACGTCTTCGCGCGCGTCCTGCCGGAGCAAAAGCTGCGGATCGTTCAGGCGCTGAAGCGCTGCGGCGAGATCGTGGCGATGACGGGCGACGGCGTCAATGACGCGCCGTCCCTGAAAGCCGCGCATATCGGGATCGCGATGGGCGGCCGCGGCACCGACGTCGCTCGCGAGGCATCCTCGATCGTCCTGCTCGACGACGATTTCAGCTCCATCGTCGCCTCTATCCGGCTGGGACGCCGGATCTACGACAATCTGCGCAAGGCCATGGCCTTCATTTTCGCCGTCCACGTTCCGATCGCCGGGCTTGCCCTGCTTCCCCTGGTTTTCGGGCTGCCGCTGGTTCTCGGCCCGGTTCACATCGCCTTTCTGGAGCTGATCATCGACCCCGTATGCTCGCTGGTGTTCGAAGCCGAGCGGGAGGAGCGCGACGTCATGCAGCGCCCGCCGCGACGGGCCGATGCGGAGCTGTTCTCGTGGCCCTTGATCGGCTGGAGCGTCCTGCAGGGCGCCATGGCGTTCGCCTTGATCGCCGCGATCTTCGTCGGAGCGATTCGTTCCGGGCTTCCGCCCGATGAGGCGCGCACGATCGCATTCATCACGCTCGTCGTCTGCGTGATCGCGCTGGTGCTGGTCAACCGGTCCTTCAGCGCCTCCTTCTTGTCTGCCTTCTTCCGCCCCAACCCGGCGCTGCTGTGGATATTTCTCTCGATTGCGTTCGTGCTCGCCACGGCTCTGTTCTGGCCGCCCGCGTCCGGTCTCTTTCGTTTCGGTCCCCTGCACCTGGTGGACCTGATGATCACGCTCGGCGCGGGATTGCTGGTGCTTACGGCGCTCGAACTGCTCAAGCCGTTGTGGGGCCGCCGGCTTCGGTTCTAGCCGCTCCCTCGGGAATCCGTCTGCGGCAAGGTCTCTGTCCGTTGCGGATCTTCCTTGCCGCCGAGGGCTCGATGCAGCCAGCGTTCGACGCGGCGGCCGATCGTGAGCAGCACGAAGGTAAAGGCGAGCGCGACCAGGACGATCTTCCACTGCCCGGCGCCGCAGGCAATGCCGACACAGGCGGCGAGAAAGGTGCAGGCCGCGCTGGTGAGGCCCCGCACCCGAAAGCGGTCGCTCTCGTGGACGATGACGCCGGCGCCGAGAAAGCCGATACCGGTGAGAATGCCCTGGATCACGCGGCTCGCCGCATCGGTGATCCCGCCGGGCTCGGCGAACGCGACCGCGAGCAGCACGACCGTTGCGGTAGAGAGCCCGACGATGCCGAGCGTCTTCAGTCCGATCGGCTTGCCATGCAGGTCGCGATTGAGGCCGATTGCGCTGCCGGCGAGCGTCGCGCTGCCGAGGCGCAGCAGGATTTCGGGCCAGTCCAGCTCTGTCATTGCGTGTCGATCATGTCTTCGGCAGGCGTCCCATCAGGTAGAACTCGTCGTTCGGACGCATGCCCGTGAAATTCGCCAGCCGGTTCGACAGCGCGAAGAAGGCGGAGATCGCGGCGATGTCCCAGATGTCGTCGTTGCTGAAGCCGTGCGGGGCGAGCGCTGCGAAATCGTCGTCGGAGATGCGCTGCGCCTCGGTCGAGACTTTCATCGCGAAGTCGAGCATTGCCTTCTGCCGCGGCGTGATGTCGGCCTTGCGGTAGTTCACCGCGACCTGGTCCGCGATGAGCGGGTTCTTGGCGCGGATGCGCAGGATCGCGCCGTGGGCGATCACGCAATACTGGCACTGGTTGGCCGCAGAGGTCGCCACCACGATCATCTCGCGCTCGGCCTTGGTGAGGCCGCCGTCCTTCTCCATCAGCGCGTCGTGATAGGCGAAAAAGGCGCGGAACTCGTCGGGACGATAGGCCAGTGTCAGGAACACGTTCGGCACGAAGCCGCTCTTCTCCTGCACGGCGAGAAGCCGCGTGCGGATGTCGTCGGGGAGTGTATCGAGGGCGGGTGCGGGGAAGCGCTGCGGGGCGGTCTTTGTCATGGCATGGATTCCGGCTGGGGGTCGGAAACCATACTCGATGCGGCCTGCAGGCTCAATCTGGTGGCCGATGCAATGACGGTATCGGATCGACCGTTGCCTTACCGCAGCGGCTTCTTGAGCAGCGAGAAGCGGTCCGGATCAAGGCCCATCGATGGCTGCAGCATCGGGGCTTCGACGCTGGACATCGTCTTCGCCGGCGGTGCCGAGAACACCGGATCGTTCGGCACGTCGCGCTGCGATGTGGCACCGCGCCAGCGCTCGAGCACGGCGCTGACGAAATGCATGTCATGGCCGGAGGTGACGGAGGGCACGCTCGAGATGGTGGCTTCGCCGCGCGGCAATTGATGCGGCGGCACCTCCTTGAAGCGCAAGCGCGTCGGCAGTGCGACGCCTTCGCCGAAGGCCAGCACCTCGCGCGTGCCGAGCGAGGGCACGAAGGAGAGCAGGTTCGCGGCGGCGTCCGACACCGCGGCGCGCAGCAAGGCCTGGTCGCGATCGTTGGCAAGGCGCATCGTGAACAGCGTGTTGCACTGGGAGATGATGGTCGCGTCGAGCTCTGCCGGACGCTGCGTGATCAGGCCGAGATAGACGCCGTATTTACGTCCCTCCTTGGCGATGCGCGACACTGCCTTGCGGGTCGGCCCGAAGCCGATGTTGCGGTCGGCGGAGGCATAGCGGTGGGCTTCCTCGCAGACGAACAGCAGCGGTGAGACGCCGTCGCTCCACAGGCCGAAATCGAAGGCCATGCGGCAGAGCACCGAGACGACGGAATCGATGACTTCCGCCGGGAAGCCGGCGAGTTGCATCACCGTCATCGGCTTGCCGTTCGCTGGCAGGCGGAACAGATGGCTGATCACCTCGGCCATGGTGTCGCCGCCGACATTGGCGTTGTCGAACATGAAGGCGTAGCGCGGGTCGTTGCGCACGGCCTCGATACGCGAGATCAGCTTGTGATAGATGATGCGCGAGGAGCGGTTCTCGAGCTTGCCCATACGCTCGTCGATCAGCGACAGCAGGTCGACGAGGCGATAGGGCACCGGCGTGTCGACGGTGTAGCCGATCTGCTTGGGATCGATGCGCTTGAGACCGATGCGGTCGGCGTTCTGGTACTGGGTGTAGACGCCCTTGGCGAGCGGAATCACCTCAGCGAGGATGTCGAGCTCCTCCGGCACGCCGGCGCGACCGCCGAACAGCACGTCGACGATCTCCTCGAAGTTGAACAGCCAGAACGGCAGCTTCAGGTTCCGCGGGTTGAGAACCAGCGCGCGGTCGCCGAAGCAACGGCCATATTCGTTGTGAACGTCGAGCAGGAAGATGCGCAGGTTCGGCCGCGCCTTCAGGATCTCGTTGAGCAGCAGCGAGACGCCCGTCGATTTGCCGACGCCGGTCGATCCCAGCACCGCAAAGTGCTTGGACAGCATTTCCTCGACGTCGACATAGGCGACGACGGAGCGATCCTGCTGGAGGAAGCCGACATTGATCTGGTCCGACCCCGTCGGCGCGTAAATCGTGCGCAGCTCCTGGCTGGTGATCAGGTCGACGGCGTCGCCGATCGTCGGATAGTTGGTGACGCCACGCTGGAATTTGGCCTTGTCCGCGGCGTTGAGGATCTCGCCGAGCAGATCGACCGAGGCAATGGCGATGTAGCCGTCGGAGCTCGACAGGTTCTCGCAGGAGACCTCAGTGATCATCGCGACGATGACCGAGCTGGCGCAACGAATGCTGACGAAGCGGCCGACGGTCGCCCGAACCTCCGAGATCGGCATTTGGCTTGCCGCCAATAACCCGACCCGGGCGAGCGATCCGCGAACCGAAATCACACGTCCAAAGGATGTCACGATGAGTGGACCCAGCAAGAGCAACGAATTCGCTCCGACTATGCGCGGCTGTCGCTGCACAAACGGTTAAACGCCGGGCGCGGCGGCTTCGTTAAATCTGCGGTAATTCAGTCGGGAGCTTTGTGGCCAATGCACACTTAGGAGCGTAAGTGCCCGGAAATTGCTGCATTTCTCGCCCGTTGCCCCATAACGGTCTTAGGGAAGATTTTACCATTCGGGCAGGCTGCAGTCCGCTCGGAAGGCGCCCTTGGGCCACCGGGCGCCGCTCGCGCGATGGTCGATTTGTTGACGGGACCTAATGATTTGTACATTAGTACAAATCAAATCGCGGTCCTCGGCGCCGACCGGGCCCTGCGCCTCACGTCCGTCAGGCGGATAGCAGCCACATCCCTGGAGGAATCATGCAGCCCGAACCGATCCTCGATCTCGCTCATCTCGGCCATATGGAGCTGTTGACGCCCAAGCCTGATGAGAGCCTCAAATTCTTCGTCGACGTCATGGGCATGACCGTCAGCGGGCAAAAGGGCGAGTCGGTTTACTTGCGCGGCTGGGACGATTACGAACGCTATTCGCTCAAGCTCACGGCTTCGAAGACATCGGGCATGGGCCACATGGCGCTGCGCGCACGCAGCCAGCAGGCGCTGGAGCGTCGGGTCGCCGCGCTCAAGGGCTCTGGCTTCGACATCGGCTGGATCGACGGCGACATGGGGCAGGGGCCAACCTTCCGCTGCCGCGATCCCGACGGCCATATCGTCGAGCTCTACTACGAGACCGAATGGTATCAGGCACCGCCGGAGCTCAAGCCCGCGCTGAAGAACCAGGCGCAGCGCTTTCCGGCCCGCGGCGTCAACGTCCGCCGGCTCGACCATCTCAACTGCCTTGCCGTCGACATCAAGGCCAACCGCGAGTTCTTCGAGAACTATCTCGGCTGCCGGCTCACCGAGCAAATCGTGCTCAACGACGGTCGTGAAGCCGCGATGTGGCTGACCATGTCGAACAAGAGCTACGATTTCGCCTATTCGCTCGACCATTCCGGCGTGCCCGGCCGCTTCCACCACGTCACCTACGCGCTCGACAGCCGCGAAGAGATCTTGCGCGCCGCCGATATCTTTCTCGAGAACGGTGTGCACATCGAGACCGGTCCGCACAAGCACGCGATCCAGCAGACCTTCTTCCTCTATGTCTACGAGCCCGGCGGCAACCGTGTCGAGGTCGCCAATGCCGGTGCGCGTCTCATCCTCGCGCCCGACTGGAAGCCGATCGTGTGGACCGAAGAGGAGCGCAAGAAGGGCCAGGCCTGGGGACTGAAGACGATCGAATCCTTTCACACCCACGGCACGCCGCCGGTGGAGGTGGAGAAGCACGCCTGAACTAATGTGCCGATGATCGGAGGCGCGCGATCGTCTCGCGCACGTTGGTCCACGCCGGTTTGTCGGGTGCAAACTGCCGGCGCAGGAACGTGACGAGCTCCTCCACCTGCGTGTCGCTCATGCTGTTCCTGAACGCCGGCATGTAGCCGAGGTCGCTGGAGACGGGCTCGACAATGCCGTGCAGGATGACTTGCACGAGATTGTCCGCCGTTCTGCTGTGCAGATTGCTGTTGAGCGCGAGCGAAGGCCTGGTGCCGAACAGCGGCAGACCGCCGACTTCGTGGCAGACCGCGCACGCACCCTGGTAGAGGCGCGCGCCGGGGGATGCGGCGACGGCGACCTGCGTCCCGCTCTCGAGCTTCGCGGCAAGTGCGTCCTGGGTCCCCATGGCCCTATCGTTGAACGAGTTGAGATAGACGGCCATCGCACGGATGTCCTGGTCGGGCAGGGCTTTGAGATCCTTCACGATCGGCGCCATGGGGCCGGCCGCGACGCCGTGATAGCGCGAATGGCCGGTGCGCAAATAAGCAAAGAGCTCATCCTCGCTCCACGGGATCGGCGCATGCGAGAGCGAGGTCAGGGGCGGCGCTTCCCAGCCCTCGGCAAAACCGCCGGCGAGATAGGCCTCGCGCTGCTCGGCGCCGAGCGCGTTGCGGGGCGAATGGCAGGCGCTGCAATGGCCGAGACCTTCGATCAGATAAGCGCCGCGATTCCAGGCTTCCGACTTCGCGGGATCGGGCTTGAACTCGCGCGTCCGATGAAACAGCGCATTCCAGCCTGCCAGCAGCGGACGGAGATTGAACGGGAATTTGAGCGCGTTTGCGGGGGGCGTCGCGCGCACCGAAGGCTGAGCCATCAAGTAGGCGTAGAGTGCCTGCATGTCGGCGTCGCTTGTCTTCGCAAAATGCGTGTAGGGAAAGGCGGGATAGAGCTGGCGCCCGTCGCGATGCAATCCGTCGCGCATCGCGCGTTCGAAGGCGGGATAGGACCACGCGCCGATGCCGGTCTCGACGTCGGGTGTGATGTTGGTTGCGTAGATCGTGCCGAAGGGCGTCTCCAGTGCGCGGCCGCCAGCGTTGACCGCTCCGCCAAGGCTGGTGTGGCACTCCGCGCAGTTGCCGAGCGCAGCAAGCTGCTGGCCGCGCGCAATCGTTGCCGCGGAATAGACCGATGCATCCGGTCGCGAGATCGGTGCGATGGCTCGTCCCGGAAGCAGTGCTGCGCCAATCCCGATCGCAGCGGTGCACAGGGCCGCAACCGCAGCGAAGACGCCGGCGCGCTTGGCGAAGGGATTTGTCCAGATCCGAGACGGTGGCGGCGCGGCCGGTGCGGGCAGGGCCTGCGGCGTCGCCGGCCTGTCGCCATGCAGCCCTTTCAAGATGCGCTCGGGCGTAAACGGCGGCTCGCGAAACCGTACGCCGGTGGCGTCGAATATCGCGTTCGCGATCGCCGCCGCGCTCGGCACCGAGGCGGATTCGCCGACGCCGAGCGGCGGCTGGTCCTGACGCGGCAGCATCAGGACATCGATCTTGGGAACGTCGGGGAAGGGGATGATCGGATAGGCACCCCATTCCCGCGCCGCCACCGCGCCGCGCTCGAACGACACTTCCTCCATCAGCGCGCGGCTGGTGGACTGAATGACATTGCCCTGGATCTGGTGGCGCACGCCGTCCGGATTGATCATCAGGCCGGAATCCTGCCCCGCAACGACGCGCGTGACGCTGACATCGCCGGTGGTCTTGTTCACCGCGACGTCGGCGACCCAGGCCGACCACGCCGCGCCATAACCGGGAAACTTGCTGTGCACGTAGAGCGCATAGGCAAAGCCGCGCCCGTGCACGACCTCGCCGTCCTTCTCCTCGCGTACCGGACGTGGTTTCCACCCCGCACGTTCGGCGACCGCATGGACGAGATCGATCGCGCGCGGGTCTTTGAGATAGCGCAGGCGGTATTCGATCGGATCGACGCCGGCCTCCGTTGCGGCCTCGTCGATGTAGGATTCGTGGGCGAAGGTGTTCGGCAGCGCGGACACGCCGCGAATCCAGGAGGCGCGCACGATCGGCGGCATGTCATGGGCAACGACACGCATGTGATCGTAGTCGTAGGGTGGGATCGCGGTGCGGTCGCCCATCTGAAGCACCGCCGGTTCCGGCGATATGCGTCCCGTCAGCAGCAGCGCCAAGGTCGGCGCAGCGTTTGAGGGGTAACGCGTGGCCAGATCGTAACCGGCAATGCCGCCACCGGCGTCCAGTCCGCCATTGACGTCGATGAGCTGCGCGGTGCCCTTGGGTTCCCAGGCGTGCTCCTGCTCCCGAGTCAATTGCACGCGCACCGGCCGTCCGACCGCGCGCGATAGCAACAGCGCGTCGGCGGTGACGTCATCGGCGCAGTTGCGGCCGTAGCAGCCCGCAGCCTCCAGCCGGATCACCTCGATCTCGCTCTCGGGCCGCTCGATCAGAAGTGCAAGGTCGCCGCGAAGCACATGCGGGTTCTGTGTGCCGGACCAGACCCGGATATTGCCTTCCTGGAAATCCGCGACCGCGCAGGATGGACCGATCGACGCATGCATCTGATACGGCCACACGTAAGTGCGCTGCATCGGCTTGGCCGCGCCCGCGATCGCCTGGTCGACGTCGCCCTTGTCGATCAGCGTGCGCGGAGTCGACGGATTGGCGCGGAGCGCGGTCTCGACGTCGGCAAGATCGGTCAGGGTGGGCGTCGGCTTCCAGCTCACCTTGAGCTGCTCCGCTGCGCGGATGGCCTGCTCCTCGCGCTCGGCGACGACGCCGACGAAATCGCCGATGCGCACCACGGCCACGAGGCCAGGAATGCCGCGGACCGAGGATTCGTCGACCGCGAGCAAGCTGGTGCCGACGAACGGGCCGGCGTCGACGCCCGCATAGGGCGGGCGCACGACACGCCCGTGGAGCATGCCGGGCACTCGGATGTCGTGGACGAAGGTCAGCTCGCCCGTCGCCTTGGCGGGCAGATCGACGCGCGGCACCGACTGGCCGACGATGGAGTAATCGTCGGCCGGCTTGACTTGCACATCGTCGGCCAGCTCGAGCCGGATCGTCTCGTCGCCGATCAGCTCGCCATAGCTGATGCTGCGGTTGTCGCGGCCGCGCACGAGGCCGTCTTCGATCCTGAGGTCGGCGGCCGGCAGCTCCAGGCGTTCTGCTGCGCGTGCGATCAGGAAATGCCGCGCTTGCGCTGCAGCCCTGCGCAGAGGGACGGCCGTGATCTGGATGGTTTCGCTCGCAATCGTCGCGCCCTGGTTCGGCACCACCGACGTGTCGCCGAGCACGATCACGACGCGCGCAAAGGAGACGTCGAGCTCTTCGGCGACGATCTGGCCAAGCGCGGTACGGATGCCGGTGCCGAGATCGACGTGGCCATTATAGGCCGTGACCGAACCATCCGCAGTGATGCGGACGAAGGTCTCGGACGTGACCTCGTCGACGGTACGGGCGACGACGAGCGAGCCCGATGGCCGCTCAGCTCCGTTCGAAACAGGGGAGGCCATCAGTCCGCGGCCTCGACGATCTGGCCCGATGCGCGCATCACCGCGCGCAGGATTTCGACATGGGTGCCGCAACGGCAAAGATTGTAGCGTAGCGCCGCCAGCGCCTCCTGCTCGGTCGGCCGCGGGTTGATGGCGAGCAGCGCCTTGGTGGTCATGATCATGCCGTTGAGACAGTAGCCGCATTGCGCAGCCTGCTCGTCGATGAAGGCCTGCTGCACGAGGTCGGGTCTCTCGCGGGTGCCGAGGCCTTCGAGCGTCACGATGTCGCGGCCTTCACAGCCGCTCACCGGGATCACACAGGAGCGCGCCGCCGCGCCGTCGATCAGGACAGTACAGGTGCCGCATTCGCCGAGGCCGCAACCGTACTTCGGGCCATTCAGCGCGAGCTCGTTGCGCAACACATAGAGCAGCGGCGTCTGGCGCTCTGCCGTGACCTCGTGGATCCTGCCGTTCACGGTGAGGCGGATCGATGCCTGCGTCATGCTCGTTCCCAAACCAAGATTATGCAATCGCGGAAATTCGACCACGCGACGATACCGTTTGTACACAAACGTGCAAGCCGCGCATTCCGCACTGCAGCGCGATTGCCTTGTTTGTGGACAGAGCGGATAGGCAAATGAGGTTTTATACGGCAGTGGCATCTTTTGCGCTGCACCGCCGCTTGACAGCCCCGGGGGACCGCGCGCAACATCGTTCGTATACGAATGATAACCGAAGTGTCCGCCTCCGACATGGTGACAGAAACGACGAGCGCCGTCATCGACAAGATCCGCTGCGATGCGTGTCCGGTGATGTGCTATATCAAGCCGGGCGCGGCGGGGGCTTGCGACCGCTATGCCAACCACGACGGCAAGCTCGTCCGCGTCGATCCGCACGTCATCCTGGAGCGCACCGTCTCGCATGGCGGCAAGCTGGTCCCGTTCAGCCGCACCGAGGACTGGGACGGCAAGATCGTCCACGAACCCTCGACCTTCGTCACAGCGATCGGCGCGGGAACGACCTATCCCGACTACAAGCCGGCGCCGTTCATCGTTTCCGCAGAGGTCGACGGCGTCGACATGGTGACTGTGGTTACCGAGGGCATCTTCTCCTATTGCGGTGTCAAGGTGAAGATCGACACCGACCGCTATCTCGGGCCGGAGACTGCGACTGTGCGCGCGCAAGGGGAGGCGGTCGGCCACGTCACCACCAGCGAATACGGCTCGCAGATGCTGTCGCTCGGCGGCGTGCATCATCTCACCGGCGGCTCCAAGAAGGAAGGTCGCATCACCTGCGACACGCTGATGGATCTCGCCAATTGCAAGGCGGTCGAGCTCACCATCGACGGCGGCGCCACGGTGGTGGTGCAGGCCGGGCAGCCCCCGATCGTCAACGGCGTGAAAGAAGAGCGTATGCGCGTCGGCTGCGGCTCTGCGACGATCGGCATGTTCGCAAAGCAGTGGCACGGCAAGGTCGACGAGGTCGTCGTGGTCGACGACCACATCACCGGCGTGCTCAGCGAGCATCAGGCCGGCAAGCTGCTCGACATCGCCGATACCGGCATCAAGATGAAGGGCCGGCGTTCGACGCCCGGCCGCTATTTCCAGGTCGCCGATCCCGGCACGGGTTGGGGCGGCACCGACATATCCGACCCGCTCTCGATCCTCGGGCCGTTTGATCCCAAGGAAGCAAAGCCCGGCCTGACCATGCTGATGGTCTCCACCACGGGTGAGCATTCGTCCTACTACGTGCTCGACGATGCCTTGAGGCCGGTCGAGACCGAGATGCCGGCCGACCTGAAGTTTTCGGTCGAGCGCATCCAGGAGAATTGCGAGCCGGCGCTGTGCACCGTGCTGTTCATGGCCGGCGCGGGCGGCTCGCTGCGCGCGGGTGTCACCGACAATCCGGTGCGGCTGACCCGTTCGGTGAAGGATGCGCTGACGCGAGTCACCAGCGGCGGCGCACCGGTTTATGTCTGGCCCGGCGGCGGCATCACCTACATGGTCGATGTGACGCAGATGCCTTCAGGCGCGTTCGGCTATGTGCCGACACCGGCCCTGGTCGCGCCGATCGAGTTCACGCTGAAGCTGTCCGACTATGCCGCGCTCGGCGGACACATGGACTATGTGAAGCCGCTTGCCGAGGTGCAGAACGGCGACGATATCCGCCAGTTGCCCTGGCATCATCCGATTCCGGGGCGCCGGACATGATGAGACGCCCGCAAATCGCATTGCTGTCTGATGGCCGGCGGCTGCATTTGCAGGATGGACCGATCGATCTGATCGCGGAGGCGAGGGGAGCTGCAGGCGAGGTGCGCTCCGCCTATGAGGCCGCGGTGCACCGGTTCACCGGACTGCTGGACGAGCTCTGCGCCGAGTTGGCGGATTTGCGGATGGCTGCGGCGGATCGGACGTCGCTGCAGGGCGTCGTCGCGCGTCGCATGCACTCCGCTGTGGCGCCCTATGCCGCTGATTGCTTCATCACGCCGATGGCGGCAGTTGCCGGCAGCGTGGCGGAGGAGATTCTGGCCGCAATGCTGCGTGCTGCGACGCTTGATCGCGCCTATGTCAACAATGGCGGCGACATCGCGCTTCATCTCGGCGGCGGTGAGTCTTTTTCGGTCGGCTTTATGGATCGGCCTGATCGCGATGGCGTGATGCGGACGATGCGGATCGAGGCGGATGATCCGGTGCGCGGCATCGCGACCAGCGGACGCCGGGGCCGCAGCTTTTCGCTCGGGATCGCCGACGCGGTGACGGTGCTGGCGGCGACGGCGTCGCGGGCCGATGCGGCTGCGACGGTGATCGCCAATGCCGTTGACCTCCCCGGGCATCGCGCCGTCATCCGCAGGCCTGCGAACGAGCTTCAGCCCGACAGCGATCTGGGCCCGCGCCTCGTCACCCGCGACGTTGGTGAGTTGTCGCACGATGACGTCGCCGTCGCGCTCGAATCTGGCGCGGAATGTGCACGACAATTGTTCGATCGCGGACTGATCGAGGGTGCCGTGCTGCAGCTTTGTGGTGATATGCTTGTCATCGGACCGAAAGACATTGAACGGCAGGGATCGCTCCCGCGTCAGCCGGAGAATGCGGTTCATGTCTGAACAGGGAAGAGCTCAAGGAAGCAAAACATGAGCGCGATCATCCGCAAGATCGTCACCGTCGTCGAAGAGACGCAGATGGAGATGGGCCGGCAAGTCTCGCCGCCGACGCGGCGTGCGGCTGCGATCGCCGTGATCGAGAATCCATTTGCCGGAAAGTACGTCGAGGATCTCTCGCCGCTGATCGCCATCGGCGAGGAGCTCGGAGAGCTCCTGTCGAAGCGCGCGGTGGCCGCGCTCGGTATCGACGGCGCCAAGGCACAGAGCTACGGCAAGGCGGCTGCCGTCGGCGAGAATGGCGAGCTGGAGCATGCCGCCGCGATCCTCCACCCCAAGATGGGCGCGCCGGTACGCAAAGTGCTGGGCAAGGGTGCGGCGCTGATTCCCTCGTCGAAGAAGCGCAGCGGCCCGGGTACGACGCTGGACATCCCGCTGGGGCACAAGGACGCAGCCTTCGTCCGCAGCCATTTCGACGGCATGGAGGTACAGATCAACGATGCGCCGCGCGCCAACGAGATCATGGTCGCGGTTGCGGTCACCGACAGCGGCCGTCCGCTGCCGCGCGTCGGCGGGCTGACGGTCGCGGAGATCAAGGGCGAAGACGGTCTGAGATAGGATACGTAAAGAAGTTCAAACTGGAGGTTGGGATGCGAGCAAGAAATATCATCGTCGGCGCGGCTTTCGCGTTTCTGGCGGGCGGCATGGCTCATTCGGCCCTGGCGCAGGACATCAAGATCGGCGAGATCAACAGCTATTCGCTGCTGCCGGCGTTCACCGAGCCCTATCGCAAGGGTTGGCAGCTCGCGGTCGAGGAAGTCAACGCGGCCGGCGGGATCAACGGCAAGAAGCTCGTCGTCATCTCCAAGGATGACGGCGGCAAGCCGGCCGATGCGCAGACCGCGGCCAACGAGCTCGTCTCGAGCGAAGGTGTCGCGATGCTCGCCGGAACGTTCCTGTCGAATATCGGCCTCGCCGTCAGCGACTTCGCCAACCAGAAGAAAGTGTTCTTCCTCGCGGCCGAGCCGCTGACGGACGCGATCACCTGGTCCAAGGGCAACAAGTACACCTTCCGCCTGCGTCCATCCAACTACATGCAGGCGGCGATGCTGGTGGAGGCGGCTGCGAAGCTGCCGGCCAAACGCTGGGCCACGATCGCGCCGAACTACGAATACGGCCAGTCGGCGGTCGCGGTGTTCAAGAAGCTGATGTCGGAGAAGCGCCCGGACATTCAGTGGGTCGACGAGCAATGGCCGCCGCAGGGCAAGATCGACGCCGGCCCGGTGGTGCAGGCGGTTGCCGCCGCCAATCCCGAAGCGATCCTCAACGTCACCTTCGGCGCGGATCTCGTCAAGTTCGTGCGCGAAGGCAACACCCGCGGCCTCTTCAAGGGGCGCGAGGTCGTCTCCTTCCTGACCGGCGAGCCCGAATATCTCGACCCGCTCAAGGACGAGACGCCCGAGGGCTGGATCGTCACCGGCTATCCCTGGTACTCGATCAAGACGCCGGAGCATGATGCGTTCCTGAAGGCGTACCAGGCCAAGTACAACGACTATCCGCGCCTCGGCTCGATCGTCGGCTATCAGACGATCAAGGCGGCAGCGGCGATCCTCGCCAAGGCGGGCTCGACCGATCCGGAGAAAATGATCGCCGCGGCGGAGGGGCTGTCGATGCCCTCGCCGTTCGGCGAGATCACGTTCCGCAAGATCGATCATCAGTCGACCCTCGGCGCCTTTGTCGGCAAGACGGCGCTGAAGGACGGCAAGGGCGTGATGGTGGATTCGGCCTACAAGAAGGGCGGGGACTATCTGCCCAGCGATGCCGAAGTCGCGAAGCTGCGTCCGAAGGATTGATACGAAAGGGACCCGGGCCTTCACGGTTCGAGGCGCGCGGCGCCGCCGCGTTCCTCACCGTGAAGGTCCTGGGACCTCATCCCGAGGAGGCGCGGAGCGCCGTCTCGAACGATGAAGCCCAACACCTGAGATCCAACCAACCGGACCGCCGATGGCCTTTTACGTCGTACAGTTTCTGACCGGTCTCGCCAGCGCAGCGTCGCTGTTTCTGGTGGCCTCGGGCCTGTCGATCATCTTCGGCGTGACGCGCATCGTGAACTTCGCGCATGGCGCCTTCTATATGATCGGCGCCTACATCGCCTTCTCGCTCACTGAACGGCTTTCCGGCGCGTTCGGCTTCTGGGGCGGGATCCTCCTCGCGGCGCTCGCGGTGGCGGTGATCGGCGTCATCGTCGAGATGGTGCTGCTCCGCCGCATCTACCATGCGCCGGAGCTGTTTCAGCTGCTCGCGACATTCGGCCTGACTCTGATGGTGGAGGATCTCGTCGTCCTGATCTGGGGACCTGACGATCTCGTCGGCCGCCGCGCGCCCGGCTTCAGAGGCGCGATCGATTTCTTCGGACAGAACGTCCCGACCTACGACCTGTTCCTGATCGTGCTCGGACCGGTCGTGCTCGGCATTCTCTGGCTTCTGTTCCAGCGCACGCGCTGGGGTGTGCTGGTGCGGGCGGCAACGCAGGACCGCGACATGGTTGCCGCGCTCGGCGTCAACCAAAAATGGCTGTTCACGTCGGTGTTTGCCGTCGGCGTTTTCCTCGCAGCCCTCGGCGGCGCGCTCCAGATCCCGCGCGATGCCGTGCATCACGCCATGGACCTGCGCATCATCGTCGAGGTGTTCGTCGTGGTCGTGATCGGCGGGCTCGGCAGCATCGTCGGCGCCTTCGTTGCGGCGGTGCTGGTCTCCGAGCTCAATGCCTTCGGCATCCTGATCTTTCCGAAAATATCGATCATTCTCGTTTTCCTGGTCATGGCGGTGGTGCTGATCGTTCGCCCCTGGGGCCTGTTCGGCAAGCCGGAGGCGGCCGCGCGCAAGACGCCGGGCCTCACCGTCAATCCCTGGCGGCCGCTGACGTCGAACGAGAGGTTGATGGCGCTTGCTGCGCTCGTCGTTGCGGCGACCCTGCCTCTGTTCGCCGGCAATTATCTGCTGACGGTCGGCTCGGAGATCGCGATCTTCGTGATCTTCGCCGTCAGCCTGCATTTCCTGATGTCGGTCGGCGGCCTCGCGTCCTTCGGCCACGCCGCCTATTTCGGGCTCGGCGCCTACGGCATCGCGTTCCTGGCAAAAATGGCGGGACTGCCGATGATCGTGTGCCTGTTGCTCGGCCCGCTGCTCGGCTGCATGGGCGCCGCCGTATTCGGCTTCTTCGCCGTGCAGCTCTCCGGCGTCTATTTCGCCATGCTGACGCTCGCTTTCGCTCAGATCGTGTGGTCGATCGCCTTTCAGTGGGTGGAGGTGACCGGCGGTGACAACGGCATTCTGGGCCTCTGGCCCTCGAGCTGGGCGGCGAGCCCGTCGCATTTCTACTGGCTGGCGCTCGGTGTTGCAGCGCTGGTGACGGTCGCGCTGCGGGCGATGGTGTTCTCGCCGTTCGGCTATGCGCTTCGTGCCACGCGCGACTCGCTGCTGCGCAGTGAGGCCATAGGCATAGATGCCAAGCGCATCCAGTGGACCGCCTTCGTGATCGCAGGCACGACGGCCGGCATCGGC
Organism: Bradyrhizobium sp. Leaf396; assembly: GCF_001424605.1. Lineage (NCBI taxonomy): Bacteria > Pseudomonadati > Pseudomonadota > Alphaproteobacteria > Hyphomicrobiales > Nitrobacteraceae > Bradyrhizobium > Bradyrhizobium sp. Leaf396. The sequence continues at coordinate 179,999 of NZ_LMQJ01000003.1, read as the reverse complement.
GGCGCATTGTTCGCCTACCTCAAAGGGAGCGTCTTCCCGGACAATCTCGGCATCTCGCTGTCGGTCGATGCGCTGGTCATGGTGCTGCTCGGCGGCGTCGAGACGGTGTCGGGCGCGGTGATCGGCGCCATCGTCTACAAGGCCTTGAACATCTGGCTGGTGAGCCAGACCGATCTGTCGAAGCTCGTGCTCGGCGGCTTCATCGTGCTGATCGTCGTCGTCTTCCCCAAGGGCATCGTCGGCATGCTGGAGATGCTGGCGCAGCGCCGCAGGAAAGCATCGCCGCCGGGGTCTCCCTTGCTCGCCAAGCCGATCGAGTCTGCCGAATGAACGTTGCACCCCCACTTCTCGCCGTCGAGGGCCTCACCAAATCCTACGGAGGCATCCATGCCGTGCGCGGCGTCTCGTTCTCGCTGCGTGCCGGCGAGATCCTGGCTCTGATCGGGCCGAACGGTGCGGGCAAGAGCACCTGTTTCGATATGCTCAACGGCCAGAACATCCCGGATAGCGGCCATGTCCGCCTGTTCGGCGAGGAGATCACGGGACGGAAGCCGCGCGAGGTCTGGCGGCTCGGCGTCGGGCGCACCTTTCAGATCACTGCGACTTTCGCCACCATGACCGTGCGCGAGAACGTGCAGGTCGCACTGATCTCGCACGGGAAGCAGCTGTTCAATCTGTTCGGCTCGGCGCCGAAGTTCGACCGCGGCGAGGCCGGCCGTCTGCTCGAGCTGGTCGGCATGGGCGGCTATGCGGACCGACCCTGCGGCGAGCTTGCCTATGGCGATCTCAAGCGGCTCGAACTCGCGGTGGCGCTCGCCAACCAGCCGAAGCTGCTGCTGATGGACGAACCCACGGCCGGCATGGCGCCGCGCGAGCGCGTCGATCTGATGCGGCTGACCGCGAGCATCGCGCGGGAAAAATCGATCGGCGTGCTCTTCACCGAGCATGACATGGACGTGGTGTTCGAGCATGCCGACCGCATCATCGTGCTCAATCGGGGTACGTTGATTGCCGAAGGCACGCCGGCGGAGGTGCGTGGCAATCCCCAGGTGCAGGCCGTGTATCTCGGCGAGGGGCTCGTCTACGACGCCCGCCACCGCGAGGGAGCTTCGGCATGAAGCTGACGGTGCAAGACCTCAACAGTCATTACGGTCCGGCCCATATTCTGTTCGACGTCGGCTTCGAAGTCGGCGAGGGGGAGGTGGTGGCGCTGCTCGGTCGCAACGGCGCCGGCAAGTCGACGACGTTTCGTTCGATCGTGGGCCTCGTCGCGCAGCGCTCCGGCCGCATCACGTTCGAAGGCAAGGATGTCTCGGCGAAGCCGACACATGAGATCGTGCGCGAGGGCCTCGGCTATGTTCCGGAGGAGCGGCGGATCTTCACGGACCTGACCGTCGAGGAGAATCTCGAGGTCGGCCGCCAGCCGAGGCGGCCCAACGCGCCGCATTGGACCCGCGAGAAGCTGTTCGCGCTGTTTCCGAATCTCGGTGAGATGAAGAACCGTCCGGGTGGCCGCATGAGCGGCGGCGAGCAGCAGATGCTCACCATCGCGCGGACCCTGATGGGCAATCCCTCGCTGGTGCTGCTGGACGAGCCCTCGGAGGGCCTGTCGCCGAAGATCGTGGAGCAGATGGTCGATGCCATCCTGACCATGAAGAAGGAGGGCGTCAGCATCGTCGTCTCCGAGCAGAACCTGCATTTCGCGCGGCTGATTTCCGATCGCGCCTACATCATCGAGCGCGGCCGCATCTGCTTCGGCGGCACCATGGCCGAGCTCGACGCGCGTCCGGATATCCGCGACGCGCATCTGTCGTTGTGAAGGCGGGGAACGGATGGCGAGAAGCGTCACGGCGAAGAAGAGTGTCAAGCCGGCAAGACCGCCTTACGTGCTGGACGAACAGGTCGGCTTCATCCTGCGCCAGGTCTGGCAGCGCCACAGCTCGATCTTCGCCCGCGACATCGGCACCAACCTCACGCCAACGCAATGGGCGGCGTTGTCGAAACTGGCAGAGACCGGGCCGTGCTCGCAGAACCAGCTCGGCCGTCTCACGGCGATGGATGTCGCGACCATCAAGGGTGTGATCGATCGCCTGACGGCACGTGGTCTCACCGAGACCAGCCAGGATCCGGACGACGGGCGGCGCTTGCTCGTGAGCCTGACCCGCGCCGGTCAGCAGCTTGCCGAAAAGTTGGCCCCGAATGCCCTCGCGATCAGCCGCGAGACCTTGGCGCCGCTTGAGCCCAAGGAGCGCGATACGCTGATGGCGCTCTTGAACAAGCTGCGTTGAAGCGCGACTAACCTCGGTAAGGGCGCGACCGAGGTTTTGCGGACATGAGAGCGGCGAATTGGCTTGCGATGGCCTTGTGTCTCGGTGCGTCTCTAGCAGGCGCATGCGGTCCTGTCCTTGCAGCTCAAGCCTATGAAGGGTTCTGGGCATCGACCAAGAAGGACTGCCGTGATGACGACAGCCCGAACCGCATGAGCATCGAAGGCGGCAACCGCCTCTATTGGTACGAGACGCGATGCCTCGCCAGTCGGATCACGGCCGACGGAAAGCTGAGCTGGAAGATGCGGCTCGCCTGTGAAGGCGAGGGCGAGAAGTTTCGCTCCAGTCCCCGGGTCTCGATCGCGGCGGATGGCAGACTGGTGATGGACAATGGACCGGTCGGGCGCGCCAAGCGCCAGACCTATGTGCGTTGCGAGTTGCCCAAACGGCGCTGATCCTCAGCGCCCCGAGTCTTTGCCGGTTCATCCGGATCGGGCAGAGAGACCAGCAGCGGAGGCGGCAGCCGTGAACTGCGATGGCCGCGTTACTTCGCGACCACCTCAGGCACCTTGCCGGCCGGCGGCGTGTTGCGGCTGCGCTGGGTGCGCACGATGCCGTCGATGATGGTCATGCCGATGCCGGGCAGGTCGCCGAGCTGCACGCTCTCCAGGATGTTCTTGCCGGGCGAGTGCTGCGCCTTGTCCATGATGACGAAGTCGGCGGAGCGGCCGACTTCAATGAGGCCGCAATCGAGCTGCCGCATCCGCGCGGTGTTGCCGGTGGCAAGGCAGAACGCGATCTCGGCCGGCAGTTCGCCCAGCGAGGACAGCATCGAGACCATGCGCAAGATGCCGAGCGGCTGCACGCCCGAGCCGGCGGGCGCGTCGGTGCCGAGGATGACGCGGTGCAGGTCGCCCATCTCGCGCGCGGTGCGCAGCGTGAACAGCGCCGAGCGCTCGTTGCCGTTGTGCACGAGCTCGAGTCCGCGCTTGCAGCCCTCGCAGATGCAGCGGATCTGGTCGTCGGGCAGGGCGGTGTGACCGCCATTGATGTGCCCGACCACGTCAGTGTCGGCCTCCAGGACCACGTCCTTATCGATCAGGCCGGAGCCGGGGATCGATGGGCCGCCGGTGTGAATGGTGCTCTGGATGCCGTATTTGCGCGCCCAGCCGACCATCTTGCGTGCCGTCGGGCCGTCCTTGACGCCGCCCAGGCCGACCTCGCCGAGCAGCTTGACGCCGTTGGCGGCCATCTCCTTGAAATCTTCCTCAACCATCTCGCATTCGATCACCGGCGCGCCGGCGTGCACCTTCACGCCGCCAGGACGCAGGGTCCAGAACGCGCGCTGGGCGAACACGGCCATCGCTTTGAGGCCGACGACGTCGCGGGGACGGCCGGGCATATGCACTTCGCCGGCGGAGATCATGGTGGTGACGCCGCCATGGAGGTAGCTGTCGATCCAGTTGATCTGGTTCTGCCGCGGCGTCCAGTCGCCCGCCACGGGGTGGACGTGGCTGTCGATCAGGCCTGGCGCGACCGTGGTGCCCTGGGCATCGACGATGGTGGTGGCGCCTTCCGTATTGACGTCCTTGTAGCGGCCGATGGCGGTGATCTTGCCGTTCTCGGCCACGATGGTGTCGCCGTCCAGGATCGGCTTTTCCAAAGCGCCGGACAGGATCAGGCCGATATTTCGGATCACCAGCTTCGAGGGTCCGGTGGCCTGGGGGGCGTCATGCGCCATGGAAGGGCTCCTTATTCCTAACTGCAACGCTTCCGATCTTGGGCAGCCTTGACCGCCGGATCAAGCCGGATTATTCATTAGTATACGAATGATCGTGTACAAACGACGCATAGCTGACCGCCTTGGGACCGCAAGCAAGCGACACGGAAGGGTGAGATGAGCAATTTCAACCAGGAAAGCGTTCTGAGCGTCCACCACTGGACCGACACGCTGTTCTCCTTCAAGACCACCCGCAGCCCGACCTTCCGCTTCCGCAACGGCGAATTCACCATGATCGGGCTCAAGGTCGGCGAGAAGCCGCTGCTGCGGGCCTACAGCGTCGCCAGCGCCAATTACGAGGAGACGCTGGAGTTCTTCTCGATCAAGGTCCCGGACGGACCGCTGACCTCACGGCTCCAGCATCTGAAGGAAGGGGACGAGATCATCGTCAGCCGCAAGGCGACGGGCACGCTGGTGATCGATAATCTGGAGGAGGGGCGGAACCTCTACCTGATCGGCACCGGCACCGGCCTTGCCCCGTTCCTGAGCGTGATCAAGGACCCCGAGACCTACGAGCGGTTCGAGAAGGTCGTGCTGCTGCACGGCTGCCGGCACGTCAAGGAGCTCGCCTATGGCGAGATGATCACCGAGACGCTGCCGAAGGACGAATTGATCGGCGAGTACATCCGCAACCAGCTGATCTACTATCCGACCGTGACCCGCGATCCGTTCCGCAACCGCGGCCGCATCACCGACCTCATCACGTCAGGCAAGCTGTTCGACGATATCGGCCTGCCGGTGCTGGAAGCAGCCCGGGATCGCGTCATGATCTGCGGCAGCCCGGCACTGGTGGCGGACACGCGCGTGCTTCTCGGCGAACGCGGTTTTGTCGAGGGCAATCACGGTGAACCGGCCCAGTTCGTGGTCGAGAAGGCTTTCGCCGAGCGCTGACCTGGGATCATCTGCGCAATAACGCCGTATTTCTGCCGCGTCCAGCCCGTTGCAGCGCCGATTCGGCGCTTGATACACTGTGGGAGCGAATCAGCGGAGTTCCCACATGGTTGCGGACAGCGACAGCAACATCGCCTGGCACCGGGTCCAGTTGAAGAAGAACCGCGCCGAGTTGAAGGCGCTGGAGACCGCGCGCTTCACGATGGGCGAGATCGCCTCGTCGAAGCGCAATGGCCAGACCCAGAAGTCGATCGCAGAACTCAAGCGCAAGATCTTGCAGTCCGAGCGCGTGGTCGCCGATCACGACAAGCGCACGCGCCGTCCGTTGGCGACCGACCTGCAAAGCCTCAGCAATGGCAGCTGGAGCCATTGGGACGCCTACACGCAACAGCAGCGCAAGACCGGCCAGCGCTCTCCGGGGCGCGGCTAGACGCCTCTCTCGGCGTGTCCTGAGGCGCGCGCTTCACCCCTTGCGCCGGCGGTGCCGCTTGCCATCTGGGTGAGACGCCAGCAATCGGTCCGGTGCTCCCATGACTGTGCGCATCGATTTCACCAGCGAGGCCTACCTTCGCGAGCCGCCCAAGGCGATTGCGAAGCTGCGCATGTCCGGCCCCGTGGTCGCGACACGATTTCCTCTCATCGGCGACGTCTGGATCTCCACGACCCACGATGCCACGGCGCAAATCCTGAAGGACAGCGCGACCTTCACGTTGAGAAGGGAAGATGGCGACGTCGCGGGCCTGCGCTGGTGGATGCCGAGATACGTCAGGACCATCGCCAACAACATGCTGACGATGGACGAGCCGGATCACAAGCGGCTGCGCAGCATCGTGGACGAGGCCTTTCGCCGGCGCGCGATCGTCGCCATGGAGCCGCGCATTCGCGCCATCGCCGACACGCTCGCGGACGAGCTGTTCGCAGCTGGAAGCCCGGCCGATCTCGTGCAGCGCTACGCACGCATCCTGCCGCTCGCGGTGATCTCGGAGCTGCTGGGCCTGCCTCTGGCCGACCGTCCGAAGTTCATCGCCTGGGCCAACGCGATGTCCTCGCTGACGAACGTCTTCGGCTTCTTCCGCCTGTTGTTCGCGTTCCGCAAGATGCGGGCCTATCTCGAACGGCAATTGCAGATCGCGCGCGCGGAGGGTGGCGAGGGCCTGATCGCCGAGCTGATTCAGGTGGAGCGCGAAGGCGGCCAGATCTCGCCGGACGAAATGGTCTCGATGGTGTTTCTGTTGCTCGCGGCGGGATCGGAAACCACGACGCATCTCATCAGCGGTTCCGCTTACGAACTGCTGAGGAATTCCGGGCTGCGCGACTGGCTGGAGCAGGACTGGAGCCGCATCGGGCTCGCCGTGGAGGAGTTCCTGCGCTTCGTCTCGCCGGTGCAATTCTCGAAGCCGCGCTACGTGCGACGAGACGTCGAGATAGAGGGCGTGCGGCTGAAGAGGGGCGATCGCGTCATGGTGATGCTGGCTGCTGCGAACATGGATCCGGCCATGCATGAGCGCCCGGAGAGGCTGGATCTCGAACGCAAGCCGAACCGTCACATCTCGTTCGGAACGGGAATCCATTTCTGCCTCGGCCATCAGCTCGCGCGCATAGAGACCGCCTGCGCGCTGGAAGCTCTGTTCGTGCGCTGGCCGAAACTTGGTCTGGCCGTCGATCCCGCCGGGGTCCGCTGGCGCAAGCGACCGGGCTTGCGCGCCGTTGCGATGCTTCCCGTCACGGCCGAGAGCCGCGGAACAAGGTAACTGCTCGCAGCGAAGCGAGCGCCGACCGTTCCCTGACCTCGGCGAGCTGAAGACAAGCTCCCTTCGGAAAATCGTTGTCGCGCGCGATCTATCAGGAACGCCGCGCCGCTCGTCCTGTTGTCATCTCGACATAGGGCGCCGCGACGAGTTCCTCGGTCGTTCATGTCGAGGTCGACGTCTTAACGGGAGACAATTCATGGCCAGCAAGATGCCACCTGTTCCGCCGGACAATCAGAGCCGAAAGGGAACTGGCGACAGCAAGCAGATGTCCGCCGATCAGCTGCCGCAGGGTCAGCAACGCGCCCAAAATCCGGACCAGCAAGGACAACAGGGCAACATCCAGCAGAACACGACCAATCAAGGCTATCAGCAAGATCGCTGAGGAGGGGACATCCATGTCGACATCCACCAAGACACCGAACAGCATTCGTCAGGGCGGCCCCGGCGCCTCGCACGAGAACGCAAAGGCGCCGCTGGAAGTGAAGAAGCCGCCCGCCGATGACTCGCGGCGGAATCACAGCAGGGTTTCCGGCGGTGGCGGGGAGCAGGATTCGCACCACACGCACGAAGAGGCTCGAAAGGGAGGAGGCAGATAAGCCATGACCAATAAGCAACCCAAGCTGTATGCGCCGAGCGAGAAGGACCTGCGCGAGAATCCCATGATCGGGGGATCGAAGGGCGCCACGATGGCAGGCGCCTCGGCCGAGGACCTCGAGGACGCCCTTGGCGCCAACACGATCGAAGGGGACGTCGAGAACGACGTCAACGCCGCCGGCGGCATCGACAAGGACGTCGCGCGCAGCGGCTCCCATCGACGCCGACGCTGAAATAGGAGTCATCCGATGCAAGGCAACAAGACGCACGAACAGCAATTGCGCATTCTTGAACGGAAGAGCGATGTGCCCGATCAGCGCGAGCTTGACCAGGCCATCGGCCGCAATCCCCGGGATGACTCCGTTCATCATGCCAACCGGCAGGCACGGCAAAGCGAGTTTCCCGTGAGTCGCGGCGGTCTCAACCAGGAAAGCGACCACAATAAGCACAACGATCCCGGTCAAAGCGGCCACAAGCCGCCAAGACCGACGACGGCGCAAGAGAAGCACTGACGTCCCGAAAATCACCGCAAGAGGAGAGACTGATGCCAGGTGGGCACGGCAGCAAGACGCACTTCAGATCGGGCATGCACGGCAAGGGCGACGGCACGGGCGCGCTGACCGACGTGCCGAAGGAGATGATCGGCGACAACATGGTCCTGTCCAACCGCGACAAGAAGCAGCATTCGGACATTCGCGGCATGGACGGCAAGACCATCCAGACCGAGCAATATCAGGACCATTCTGCGAACCGGCTCGACGATGAGCCGGGGACCGACCAGACCTGAAGGTTCCTCCCGCCGACTTGCGGACCGGTGCTCAGCCGGTCCGCTTTTTCGTGGCCGCAAGATCGCGCTCCCAGCCGAACACCGAACGGCCGTCGAGATCCGGCGAGACCGCGCGTTCGCCGACGATGAAAGCGTCAACCGACGGCCCCTGCGCGGTGCGCTCCAGCCGCCGCGCCTGATCGTCCAGGCGCTTGATCGCCTGGATCTCCTCCTCGCGCCCGAGCCTCGCGTTCTGGATCGCGCGCTTCAGCACCCGGATGGTCTCGTCATAGACCTTGATCGGGACGGGGTAGGGATGCCGGTCCTTGCCGCCATGGGCGAGCGAGAAACGCGCCGGATCCTTGAAGCGATAGGGCGCGCCATGCACGACCTCGGCGACCATCGCGAGCGAACGCACGGTGCGCGCACCCACGCCGGGCGTCAGCAGCAGTTCCGGAAAATCGACCGGGCCGCGCTCGGCGGCTGCCGCGAGCGTGCCGTGCAGGCGGCGCGCGAACACGTCCTTGGGCCGGACGTCATGATGCGCAGGCATGATCAGATGCGGCAGCGTGGCCTGTGCCGGCTTCGGCTCGGTCCCGATGAGCCGCTCGAATTCGGAGACGATGCGATCGGGGCCGAGACCACCCAAGAGATCGAGCTGCGCGGCGCGCGAGATGTCGGCGCGGTGGTCGGTGAGATTGACGATCTCACCTTGCTGCGGACCGTCGATCGCGCTGTGCGGCGTATCGACAAAGCTCTTCAGCGCCTCGGAATGCCAGTGATACCGGCGCGCCTGCCGCTTGTCGCCGTTCATGCCCTGCTGCACCACGGTCCATTTGCCGTCGGCGGTCACGAAGAAGCCGTGCAGGTAAAGGTCAAAGCCGTCCTGCACCGCGGCGCTGTCGACCTTTGCCACCAGGCGGCTGGCGCGGGTCAGCTTCGCGCCGTCGAATCCGACGCGGTTGCCGAGTTGCATCAGTTCGTCCGGTGTCTTGCGCGAATGCTGGCCCCGGCCGCCGCAGACATAAATCCCGAGTTCGTCCTGAAGCGGCCCGAGGCCACGCTTCAGTGCGCCGATCACGGAGGTCGTGATGCCCGAGGAATGCCAGTCCATGCCCATCACGGCTCCGAACGACTGGAACCAGAACGGATGCGACAGCCGCTGCAGAAACGCATCGCGGCCATAATGATGAACGATCGCTTGCGTGACGATCGCCCCCAGCGAGGACATGCGACTTGCCAGCCACGGCGGAACCCGCCCGGTGTGGAGAGGAAGATCGGCGCTGCCGGTACGTCGAGTCATGGACGGCTCAAACTAGCGCCTCGGCGACGGTTGCGCCAGTGGAATGCTGCGTTGCACGAAACAGGGGAGCGAAGCCAGCCACTAGGCGTTGAACGCTGAGGGATTGCAGCGACGGGGACACTCATGGATTGGCAGAGTCTCGTGGCCGACATCGACACGATGTTCGGCTGGATACCGTCATGGTTCGTCGGTCTCAGCCTGGTTGTCGGCGCAGTTTTGCTCGCCCTGGTCGCCTATCGGGTGGCCAGATGGCTGCTCAAGCGCGCCTTCGGAACCCGTCTTCCGATCCTGAGCGTATTCATCGATCGTACGGCCGGACCGGCGCAAATGGCACTCTGCTTGGCCGCCGTCGCACTCGTGTTGCCACTTGCGCCGCTTGACGATGCGATCCGCACCCCGCTGACGCGCCTGTTCGTTGTGGCCTTCATCGCGCTGATCGGCTGGATCTCGATCCGGATCGTGGACATGAGCGCGGCGCGCTATCTGCAGAACTTTCGCGTTGTCACCGAGAACTTCATCGCACGCAAGCATGTGACGCAGGTTCGCGTGTTCAAGCGTGTCACCGACACCATCATTGTCGTGATCACCGTGTCCACTGCGCTGATGACGTTCGACTCGGTAAGGCAGTATGGCGTCAGCCTGTTCGCTTCCGCCGGCGCCGCCGGTATCATCGTCGGTCTTGCCGCGCGGCCGCTGCTGAGCAATCTGATCGCAGGCTTGCAGATCGCAATCACCCAGCCGATCCGCATCGAAGACGCCGTGATCATCGAGAACGAGTGGGGATGGGTTGAGGACATCGCCTCGACCTACGTCGTGATCCGGCTGTGGGACTGGCGCCGTATGGTGGTGCCGCTGTCCTATTTCATCGAGAAGCCGTTCCAGAACTGGACCCGCGACACTGCCTCCCTGATCGGCGTCATCGCGCTCCATGTCGATTACCGTGCCGACGTGGCGCGCATCCGGCAGTGGCTGGAAGAGGTGGTAAAGAAATCCAAGCTGTGGGACGGCGAGGTGGTCAATCTCCAGGTCGTCGACGCAGACGCGCGGACAATCGAGCTTCGCGCGCTGGTCAGCGCGCGCAACGCGCCGCAATCGTGGGACCTGCGCTGCGAGATCAGGGAAAAGCTCGTGGCCTTCATCCGCGACGAGATGCCGGAAGCGCTGCCGCGCGAGCGCGCGATCCTGATCCCGTCAGGCGATGATGATGCCGACTATCTGCGGCGCCCCGCGCCTCCGGAGACCATGCGGGCGAGGCCGGATAATTAACGGTCGGCGCCGCTCGCGGGCCGCTTACGCGCGCTGCTTTGGTCGCGGCCAGCCGCTGGCCGGCCTGCTGCCGGATCGTGTCCCAGCGCGTCAGTCCCGGGCCCGAAGGTAGTTCTTGTTGACGAGACCTGATCTTTTGTACGATAGTACAAATGCATGATGCGCAAGCCCACCAGCAAGGAAACGTCCCGCAAGCCGAACATGCGCGAGGCGATCCTCGTTGCGGCGGAGGAGCTGTTCGCCACCAACGGATTCAATGCCGTGTCGGTGCGCGACATCGCGCAAGCCGCCGGCGCCAATCCCGGCAGCGTCACCTATCATTTCAAGACCAAGGACGGCCTGCTGCTGGAGATCTACCGACGCCATTGCGCGCCGATGAATCTGCGCCGTTCTGAACTGCTTGCCGCCGCGAAGCGCGTGCGCGATCTCCAGGACCGGCTGGAGGCGATCGTGCGCGCCTATGTGGTGCCGGCCTTCACCTCGGGCAGCGATCTCGCCGGCGGAGGGGCGCGGTTCACACGGCTGCGCGCTGTGATGTCGGCGGAAGGCAACGAGGTCGCGCGAAAGATCATCGCGCAGACCTTTGACGACACGAGTCATGCCTTCATCGACGCAGTCCACGAGAGCCTGCCGCACATTCCGCGCACCGACATCGTCTGGCGCAGCCATTTCCTGCTCGGCGCGCTCTATTATTCGCTGGTGACGCCGGAGCGCGTCTCGCGCCTGTCGCGCGGCGAGGCTGACGGGAGTGATGCCGCGAGTGCCATCGAGCAATTGGTGCAGGCCAGCGTTGCGGCGTTCCAGGCGCCGTCTCTGGATCAAGCTGCCCCGGCGCGGCGGCGGCCGGCCGTCGCCAACAAGACCTGAGCGGTCTCGCCTCGGCGGTTCACTGATGACGATGATGTACACGCCGACCATTCCGCCGCCCGATCCGAACACGCGCACGCCGAAATTCGGACTGCCGAAGCTGTCCTGCGACGCGCATTGCCACATCTTCGGACCCGGCACCAAATATCCTTACGCGCCGGACCGCTCCTACACGCCGCCGGACGCGCCACTGGAGGATTTCCGAGCGCTGCACGCCAAGCTCGGCGTCGAGCGTGCTGTCATCGTCAATGCCACCGTGCATGGGACCGACAACAGGGTCGCGCTCGACGCCGTCGCACGGAGCGACGGCGCCTACCGCGCGGTCGCCAACATCGACGACACCATTACGGAACGCGGGCTCCGCGAGCTGCACGAGGGCGGCTTCCGCGGCTGCCGCTTCAATTTCGTCCGTCATCTCGGCAGCGTCCCCGAGAGGGGCGTGTTCGATCGCGTCATCGCCATGGCCGCACCGCTCGGCTGGCACGTCGACCTGCACTTCGATGCGATCGACCTGCCGGAATATGCCGACATGCTGGCAAGGCTGCCGCTCCGCTACACCATCGACCATATGGGCCGGGTGCAGGCATCCGAGGGGCTCGGCCAAGTTCCGTTCAGGACCTTGATCGAGCTGATGCAGCGCGACGAGAAATGCTGGATCAAGATCTGCGGCGCGGAGCGGGTGTCCTCGGCCGGTCCGCCGTTCACCGATGCGGTGCCGTTCGCGCGCAAGATCATCGAGACCGCGCCTGATCGCGTCATCTGGGGCACGGACTGGCCGCATCCCAACGTCAAGGCCATGCCGAATGATGGCGACCTCGTCGATCTGATTCCGATGTTTGCGCCGGAGCCGGAGCTTCAGCAGAAGATCCTCGTCGACAATCCAGCGCGCTTGTTCGAGTTCAAGGCGTGACGGCATTCCCGCGATCGACAAGCGGCGCGGCATCCTTGCAGGGCGCTGGAGTGGGACACGGGCCAATGCATGCGAACGAAAGGAGTAATCCATGAAGACAGGACTCGTGATCACGGCCCATCCCGGCGATTTCGTCTGGCGCGCCGGCGGCGCCATCGCGCTGCATGCGAAGAAGGGCTATCGCATGAAGATCGTGTGCCTGTCCTTCGGTGAACGCGGCGAGAGCCAGTTCGCGTGGAAGGAGAAGGGTGCGACGCTGGACTCGGTCAAGGCGGGCCGCAAGGACGAGGCGGAGCGTGCCGCAAAGCTGCTGGGTGCCGAGATCGAGTTCTTCGACTGCGGCGACTATCCGCTCAGGCTGACGGAAGCGCATTTCGATCGCATGGTCGACATCTACCGCGAGCTCAATCCCAGCTTCGTGCTGACGCACGCGCTGGAGGACCCCTACAACTTCGATCATCCGAACGCAGCGCATTTCGCGCAGGAAACGCGCGTGGTCGCGCAGGCCATGGGCCACAAGCCCGGTGCGCAATACAAATATTCGGCGCCGCCGGTGTTCCTGTTCGAGCCGCACCAGCCGGAGCAATGCAATTACAAGCCGGATCTGCTCCTCAAGATCGACGAGGTCTGGAAGGAGAAATATGAAGCGTTCCAGATTCTCGCCGCGCAAAAGCATCTCTGGGGCTATTACGAGCGCGTCGCGCTCAATCGTGGCATTCAGGGCAGCCGCAACACCGGTGTGCCCATGACGTACGGCGAGGCCTATCAGCGGCTGTTTCCGACGGTGGCGGAGGAGCTCGCATGAAGCCTGTCGTCGTTCGCAACATCAAACGGGCCGATCCCGCCGGCATGGCGGAATACGGCGTCTCGACGGTGCATGAGGCCTACGAGCGTCTCGGCCTGATGAAGCCGTATTTGCGCCCCGTCTGGCCGGGCGCGGCGATCGCGGGGCCCGCCGTCACGGTGCTGGCGCAGCCCGGCGACAACTGGATGATCCATGTTGCCGTCGAGCAGTGCAGAAAAGGCGACATCCTCGTCGTCGGCTGCACCACCGACAACACCGACGGAATGTTCGGCGAGCTGCTGGCGACCTCGCTCAGGGCGCGGGGCGTGCAGGGGCTGATCATCGATGCCGGCTGCCGCGATGTCAGAGCATTGCACGAGATGCGCTTTCCCGTGTGGTCGCGCGCAGTCTCGGCCAAGGGGACGGTGAAGGCGACGCTCGGCTCGGTCAACGTCCCCGTGGTTTGCGCCGGTGTGAGCGTCGACCCCGGCGACATCGTCGTGGCCGATGACGATGGCGTGGTGGTGGTCCCGAAGCGCTATGCGGCCGAAGTCGCCGAGAAGGCCGGGAAGCGCAACGCGGAGGAGGGACGCAAGCGCAAGCGGCTCGCCTCGGGCGAACTCGGCCTCGACATGTACAACATGCGCGAAGCACTGGAGAAAGCTGGGCTCGTCTATGTCGACAATTCCGGGGACGTCTGAAGCGGGAGCAGGAGGATGGATCGTCTCAAGCTGAAGGCCGTGCTCGGCGGTCATGCCCACGTCAAGGCGGCGAAAAGCGGCGCGCTTCGTTCCGACCTGTTCGATCTCGAGTTCATCGAGTACACGCCGACCAACACGGCGTTCAAGCCGATGGTGCGCGAGCAGGCCTTCGACGTCTGCGAGATGGCGATCGTCACCTATCTGATGGCGAAGGCGCACGGCAAGGCGCTGGTGCTGTTGCCGGCGACCATGCTGGGCCGCTTTCAGCATTCCTACGCGCTCTATAATCCGGCGCAGGGGACGCTCGGGCCGTCTGCCCTCGAAGGCAAGCGCGTCGGAATCCGCTCGTTCACGACCACGACGGGCGCCTGGATCAGGGGCATCCTCGCCAACGACTACGGCGTCAACCTCGACAATATCCGCTGGGTGACCTTCGAGGATCCGCATGTCGCTGAATATGTCGACACCGCCGAGCGCGCGCCGAAGGACAAGAAGATCCTGCAGATGCTGCTCGATGGCGAGCTCGACGCCGTGCTCGGCGAAACCTCTGATGATCCGAGGTTGAAGGCGTTGTTCCCTGATCCAGCTGCGGAGGCGGCGAAATGGTACGCCCGCCGCGGAGTCGTGCCGGTCAACCATCTCGTGGTCGTGACCGAAGGGCTGGCGAAATCGCGCCCGGACGTCGTTGCCGGCGTCTATGACCTGCTCAAGCGGAGCAAGGAACAGACGGGGCCTGCCGCGACTCCGGACCTCATTCCGTTCGGGATCGAGGCGAACAGACAGCCATTGGAGCTGATCATCGACTATGCATTCCAGCAGGCGCTGATCCCGCGCCGCTATGCGGTCGAGGAGCTCTTCGACGAGACGATTCGAGGAATGAACTGATGGCTTACCGAGGCGGACCGGATCCTCGCGAGGATCAATCTCAAAAGTGATCAGCTCAAGATCGCGCGGGCCTGAAAGCTGACGACCTCGTCGCGAGCGCGCTCGATCAGGTCGATCAGATTGCGGGACTTGCGGACGAGTTGCTCGGTGGCGGGCTGCGTGCGGAATTCCGCCAGCACGGCGCGAACGCATTTGCTGGCGGCATCGAGCGTCCAGAGCGCACGGTTCACGTCGTCCTGCGTCTTGATTGCCGCGATGTCGAGATCCGAGAGAACATGGCCGATGCCGTCGAGCCGCTTCTCCGCCGCATCGGTGGGCGTTCGAATCTGGGCGGAATGATCGATGCTGCGGAATGCGCTGAACATACTCGTACTACCCACCGACCGCAGATGGTCAGCCGAAGGTGTAGTATGGTCGGCGACGCCGGCCTCGCAATGCGTTGGGCTACGGTCCGGGATTCTACCGAATTCGAGCGGCGGCGCTAAAATCCAGGTCAGGACGTTCGGTTGGTTTCCGGGATCATTTTACCGGCGAACCGACGTTTTCATCATGGCCGGAAGGTTTCGGCGGCGCGCAAAGCTGCGCTTGGCATGTTCACTCGGCTCTTCGATGACGAGCGAACCGGGGTCAGTTCTTCGGGCTCAAGAGGGTGGGCCGCTGCCGCGCAAATGTCTGCCGGCCGCTCTTGAAGCCCATCAGGATATCGGGCAGCTCGGCGATAGCGAAGCGGCCGTCCGTTGTGTCGAGCACGATGAGATCGGCGGGATTGCCGACCTCGATACCGTAATCACGGAGGTTCATCAGCCGCGCCGGCAGCTCGGTCACGAGATCAAGGCAGATGTCGAAATCGCTTACGGAGGCGTGTGCAACGTTGGCGTAGAAGTTTGCCATCCGCAGCAGCGAGGCATCTCCGAACGGCGTGAAGGGATTGAGCACGTTGTTGGTCGCGACCGAGCACACGACGCCGTCGGCTGCGAGCTTGTGAGCGAGCGTCAATCCGCGTGGCGCGTTGTGGGTGGCCTCGCGCCCCATCAGATAGAGATCGGTCGCGGGCAGCACGGTGACAGCCACTCCGGCCCTCGCCAGTTGCACGGCGGCAGCCTTCATGCGCTCGGGCGGCAATGCGGAGAGCTTTGTCGCATGACCGATCGCCACGCGTCCCCCATAGTTGCGCCGCTCGGTCTGGCGGCAGACCTCGTCGAGATGCCACCAGGAGGGGTCGAGATCGAAGTCGAGATGGAGATCGACGTCAACGTCGAATTCCTCAGCCAGATCGAAGATGCGCGCGAGATGCGCATGCGGCTCGGTGTCCATGTAGGGACAGCCGCCGATGGCCTCGCCGCCGTTGCGCAGCGCCTGGATCAGCAGCTCCTCGGCTCCGGGATCGTTGGTCAGGCCCTCCTGCGGAAAGACGCAGAGTTCCAGGGCGATCGCCCAGGCGTAGGCGTCCTTGAGCGCCTTGACCGCCTCGAAGCCGCGCAAGCCGATGCGCGGGTCGATCTCGACATGCGTGCGCATGCGCGTCGTACCGTGCACGATGGCGCGTTCGAGCACCTTTGCGCCCCGCGCGTAGACGTCGTCGACCGTGAAATTCTTCTTCATCCCGGCAACGGCACGGATCGCTTCCGAGACGCTGCCGTGATCGTGCCCGCAGCGGCCGAGCAGGCAGGCCTTGTCGAGATGGATATGGGTGTCCACGAAACCGGGCAGCGTGAGGTGCCCGCCGAGGTCGACCTCGACCGCTTCGCAGGCAAGCCTTGGCGCGATTGCGGCAATGCGTCCGCTCTTCACCCCGATGTCGGCGGGGGCGGCGGATGATCGCAACAGCGCGTTGCGAAAGATCAGGTCGAAGGGGGCTTGGGCGGTCATGACGTCGGATTCAGCTGAGGGAGCCTAACCCAAGGCTTGGGGGTGGGCAGCTCCAGATTGTGTGCAGTCGGGCCGCCAGATTGTTGAAAAAATGTGCATGCACTTCAGGGCCTGAATCGTAGAATATGGACAGTCTGGAGAAGCCGCCATGTCCGTTGCCGCGAACACCGAACGCCCGATGACCGATGCCGAGATCGTCGAAGCCTATCTCACGGCGTCGATGATCCCGGATCCCGACGCCGCCGCGGCCTACATGAAACCCGGCACGTTGATCACGTTCACCGGCGGACGCGAGTTCGATCATCCGCGCGGGCCGACCGGCTTCAATGCGAAGCGCTACCGCTGGGTCAAGAAGAAGATGGAGCGCTTCGACGTCTGCCCGGGCGCGAACGAGACCGTCGTCTACAGCATCGGCACGCTCTATGGCGAGTGGATGGACGGCACGCCGTTCGAGGGCAACCGCTACGTCGATCGCTTCGTCGTCCGGGGCGGGCAGATCGTCAAGATGGACGTCTGGAACGACAGCGCCGAGCGCATCCTCGTTCAGCGCGGGATCGAGGCTTAGCCCCTTCGCGCGATTTTCGGCAGCTTGACGACGCGATCGCTCGTCACCTCGTCGGCATAGGGCGCCAGGATATCGAGCAGATCACGGCCCCGCTGAGGAGTGGGAGCAACCAGCGCGCGATTGGCCACGGAATCGAGGTGGTGATGCATCAATTCCATCACCTTGGCTTCGTCACCCTTGGCCAGCGCCGCGATGATGGCGCGATGCTCATTGATGGCGCATTCGGTCGAATGCGGCCGGCTGTAGAGCGACAGCGTCAGGCAGCAGCGATAGGCGACCTCGCTGACATAGCGCACCAGGATCGGGCTGTTCGTCATGTGCGCGAGCAGGATGTGGAATTCGGTGGCGAGCCGGATCGACACTGCATCCGTGCCGCCGCGCGCGCGATCCTCGGCGTCGACATGGGCATTCAGCTCAGCGATCTGCGCCCTGGTCAGCTTGCCCGCGAGCTGACGCACGACGAGCCGCTCGAGCTCGATGCGGATGTCGAAGGCATCGCGCGCCTCCTGCCAGCTCGGCGTCGCCACCACCGCGATCCGGTTGCGGCGAAGCTCGACGAGACCTTCCGCGGCAAGTTGGCCCAGCGCATGGCGGGCGATGGTGCGGCTGACGCCGAAGCGCTCGCCGAGTGCATCCTCGGGCAGCTTTGCGCCGGGCTCGAGCGCCTGCTCGATGATCGCGCGCCTGAGCGCGCGGCAGATCACGCTGACCTTGTCCGACGCTTCGGAAGTCTTGCTGCTCGCGCGCGCGGGCATCGGCGAATCCCTGGGATGTTCGAGGCCTCTCATTAGCATAGCCCAGCGGCGATCCAGCGCCCGAATTGCATGCAGTTCGATGTCCAGATTGCCTAAACTGGCTCCGTCGGGTCGTCCGGAGCGTCTGGCAAATGCTCGATATCGCGGACATCGGGGGATTGGCACTCAGCTTGCATACACTTTTCCTGTGATGCGCATGCAACCCAACGCTCAGTTTGACGGCCAACCCGTTCCCGAAGGCGCCGCCGCCACAGCTATCGAGTTGTCGGAGGCGTCCGTGACCTTCGGGCGCGGTGACCGCGCCGTGCCCGCCCTGTCGAAGACCACGTTGAAGATCGCCGACGGCGAGTTTGTCGCACTGGTTGGCCCCTCAGGATGCGGCAAATCGACCATTCTCCGTCTCGTCAGCGGTCTGGTGCAGCCGAGCAGCGGCGTCGTCATCGTTGGCGGTCGCGAAGTCGCGGCGCGTGCGGTGCGGGTCGGCATGGCCTTTCAGAACCCGACCATGCTGCCGTGGATGACGATCGAGCGGAACATCATGCTGCCGCTGAAGATCGTCGAGCCGTTCCGCTCGAACTTCCGCAGGCTTCGCAAGACCGCGTTCCGCGACAAGGCCAACGCGCTGCTGGAGCAGGTCGGCCTCAAGGGCTTCGGCGGCCGTTATCCCTGGCAGCTTTCCGGCGGCATGCTCCAGCGCGCCAATCTCTGCCGCGCGCTGATCCATGAGCCGCGCATGCTGCTGCTGGACGAGCCCTTCGGCGCGCTCGACCAGTTCACCCGCGAAGAGCTGTGGGCAATCCTTCAGAACCTCTGGATGACGCACAAGCCGACCGTGCTTCTGGTGACGCACGACCTGCGCGAGGCGGGCTTTCTTGCCAGCCGCATCTGCGTGATGAGCGCGCGTCCCGGCCGCATCCTCGACGACAGCCGCGTCGATTTCGCGCGGCCGCGTACGGTCGCGATGACGTTCGAACCGGATTTCGTCGCACTGAACCAGAAGCTGCGTGCCTTCATCGAGGATGCGCGCAGCGCGGCCCAGCAGGGAGCAGGCTGATGTTCGGGATCGATGTCAGGCAGAAGGCGTGGTCGGCTGGGCTGATCGTGCTGTTCTTCGTCGCCTGGGAGCTGTTTTGCCTGATGACCGGCATGTCCGATCTCGTGCTGCCGCGCCCCTCGCAGGTGTTCACGACGTTGATCGATCGTTTCCCCGTGCTGTGGCCGCACATCGTGCAGACGCTCGCCACGACGATGTTCGGCTTCGTCCTCGGAGTCGCGCTCGGCGTCGCCCTCGGCGCGATCATCGGCGTCTCGAAGACCGCCTACGACACCTGCTATCCGCTGCTGATCGGCTTCTCGTCGATCCCCAAGGTCGCCGTGGTGCCGATCTTCGTGCTCTGGTTCGGCTCCGGCACGGTCCCGGCGGTGCTGACCGCGCTGTCGATCTGCTTCTTCCCGATCGTCGTCAACATCGCGACCGGCCTTGCCACGACCGAGCCCGAGCTCGAGGACGTGTTGAAGGCACTCGGCGCCAGCAAGTTCGACATTCTCTGGAATGTCGGCCTGCCCAGGACCATGCCGTTTTTCTTCGCGTCGCTGAAGGTCGCGATCTCCTATGCCTTCGTGGGCGCCGTGCTGTCGGAGACGGTCGCCTCCAACCGTGGCATCGGCAACGTCATGATGACCGCGTCCTCCAATTTCAACGTGCCGCTGGTGTTCGCCGGCTTGTTCGTGCTCGCCGGGCTCGGCGTCGCCCTCTACGTCGTGTTCTCCCTGATCGAAGGGCAGGTCACCGGCTGGGCCACGCGCAAGAACGACGTGATTGCCACCTGATTTCAAACCACACGCAACGAAGCTTGAGGAGGTCTCGATGTTGAGAAAAGCAACTGCCGCGCTGCTGGGATTGGCGCTGTCCACGGGGGCGGTGATGGCCCAGGAGACCACGATCAAGTTCACGCTGGGCTGGAAGACCCAGGGCAGCGACGCCGCCTTCTTCTACGCCAAGGACAACGGCTTCTTCAAAGAGGAAGGCCTCAATGTCGTCATCGACCAGGGCGAAGGCTCTGGCGCCACCGTGACGCGCATCATGTCCGGCGCCTATGACGCCGGCTTCGGCGACGTCAACGCCATCATCCAGAACGCCTCCACCAAGCCGCAGGAGGCGCCCGTCATGGTTTACATGATGTGGAATCAGCCGCCGTTCGCGATCGTTGCCAAGAAGAGCAGCGGCATCAACACCATCAAGGATTTCGAAGGCCGCACGCTCGGCGGCGCGCAGGGCACGCCGACCACGCGCCTCCTGCCGGTATTCACGCGCAAGAACGGCCTCGACGGCGAGAAGATCAAGATCTCCAACATGGCGCCGAACCTGCAGGAGCCGATGCTGATCAAGGGCGACATCGACGCGGCCCTGGTCTTCAACATCACCAGCTATTTCAACCTGGTGCTCAATCGCCAGGATCCGGACAAGGACTTCAAATGGTTCTCGTTCGGCGAGTATGGCCTCGATCTCTATTCCAACGGCGTGATGGTGTCCCGGAAGCTGATCACCTCGAACCCGAAGGCGGTCGCGGGCCTCGTGCGCGCCATCAACAAAGGTGCGATCGCGATCGCCAAGGACCAGAATGCGGGGATGAAGGCGGCGCTGAACTACGACAACCTCATCAACGCCGACGTCGAGAAACGCCGGCTGCAATATTCGTTCGAAAAACTGATTGTCTCGCCGGAGATGAAGGAGATCGGCATCGGCGACATCAAGGACGATCGCATGACGCGCGCCATCGGCATCGTGGTCGAGGGTTACCAGCTGGCCCGCGCCCCGACGCCAGCGGAAGTATTCTCGCGCGAGTTCCTGCCGCCGCGCGCCGAGCGGGAGCTGGTATACACGGCCAACTGATCCCAGGGAGATGCACATGGCCACGGAGATTTCGGCAACGAGCCTGTTCCGTGGCTCTGATCGCGACATCGGCGAGAACGTCGTGCTGCGGCACGATGGCGGCGTCATCACCGAGATCGTCGAAGGCGCAGGGCGGGATCCTCGATCTTTCCTCATCCCTGCCTTCGTCAACGCCCATGATCATGCCCGTGCCACCGCGTCGTCCTTCGGTGCGGTCGGCATGCCTTTGGAAAGCTGGATCCTGCGTACCGCGCTGGGCACGCCCGTCGATCCCTATCTCACTGCAGCTTCCGCTCTGGCCCGCTCCGCAAAGGCCGGCTGCGCGGCAATGATGGTGCATTACACCCGCCCGAGTGGGACGATGCCGTTGGTCGACGAGGCCAAGGCCATCGCGAAGGCCGCGTCCGATGTCGGCATCCGCATCGCGTTTGCGCTGGCCGTGCGTGACCAGAACCCGATCGTCTATGGCGATGCCGAGCCAGTGCTCTCGGGTCTGACGCGCGACGACCGCAAGACCATCGACGATCTGTTCGTCCGCCCGCCGGTCTCGCCGAAAGCATATATCGAGCTGACCGACGCCATTGCCGCAGCCATCGGCAGCCCGATGGTGGACGTTCAGCTCGGTCCTGCCGGCGTGCAATGGTGCTCGAAGCCGCTGCTGGAGGCGGTGGCCGAGAATTCGGCGCGTACCGGCCGCCGCATCCACATGCACCTGCTGGAAACCGTGTACCAGCGTGCCTGGGCCGACCAACACTTTCCGGACATGGTGCGCTGGCTACGCGACATTGGCTTTCTCTCGGAGCGGCTGACGCTGGCGCACTGCATCCACGCCCGGCCGGACGAGCTGGAGATGATCGCGTCCTCTGGGGCGCGCATCGTCACCAATTTCAGCTCGAACATGCATCTGCGCTCGGGGCTCGCGCCGATTGCGGCTGCGCATGAATGCGGTTGCGCCATCGCAGTGGGCGTCGACGGGCTGGCGCTCGACGAAGACGACGACATCTTGCGGGAGATGCGGCTGGTGCAGATGGTCCATGGCGGACTGGGTTTCAAGGCGACATGGACACCCGCCGAGCTGTTCTCGATCGCGATCCGCAATGGACGTCGCGCGACTGGCGCCCCCGGCAATGGCGAGCTCGTCGTCGGCAACCCTGCCGATTATGTCGTGATCGATCTCGATCGGCTGGATCGAGACCAGATCATGCCGGTCGATCCGATGGCGCTGCTGTTCGCACGAGGCAATGCGTCCCTGGTGAAGGACGTCGTCGTCGCAGGCAAGGCCATCGTAAGGGAGGGGACCTGCACCGGCGTCGACCTGCCGGCCATCGAGCGGGAATTCCGGGACCTGTACCGCGCCAATGTCGGCAAGCTCACGAACTTTCAGCGGATGTGGCCGCGGCTGTCCGAGCGGCTGGGCGGCTGGTTCGAACAGCAGTTGACGTGCCAGTGATGCGGCTCCGGTTCGGGCAGGTTGAAAAACGCGATAGCTGGTAGTCGCTGCCATCGCCGCGCTCTCGCGAGCGCAGCTTTCAGGCGTTCGAGTATTTCTTCAGCTCGAGCCGTGCGATCTGATTCCGGTGGACCTCGTCGGGACCGTCGGCAAGCCGCAGCAACCGCGCGGTGGCATAGGCCTGCGTCAGGCCGAAGTCGTTTGAGGTGCCGCCGCCGCCATGCGCCTGGATCGCCCAGTCGATGATCTGGCAGGCCATGTTGGGCACGGCGACCTTGATCATCGCGATCTCGGCCTTCGCCACCTTGTTGCCGACCGTGTCCATCGCATGGGCTGCATTCAGTGTCAGCAGCCGCGCCTGCTCGATCATGATGCGGGCCTCCGCGATGCGCTCCTGCGTCACCGTCTGCTCGGAGACCGGCTTGCCGAAGGCGACACGGCTGCGCACGCGGCGGCACATCTTCTCCAGCGTGCGTTCGGCAAGGCCGATCAGCCGCATGCAGTGATGGATGCGGCCGGGCCCGAGGCGGCCCTGTGCGATCTCGAAGCCGCGGCCCTCGCCGAGCAGCATGTTCTCCTTGGGCACGCGCACATTGGTGAAGACGACTTCGGAGGCGCGGTCGGGCACGCCGTAGAAGCCGAACACGGGCAGGGGACGCTTCACCTCGATTCCGGGCGTCTCCAACGGCACCAGGATCATGGATTGCTGCTTGTGCCGGTCCGGATTGTCGGGATCGGTCTTGCCCATGAAGATGCAGATCTTGCAGCGCGGGTCGGTCGCGTTGGTCGTGTACCATTTGCGCCCGTTGATGACGTAATGGTCGCCGTCGCGCACGATCGAGCTCTCGATATTGGTCGCATCGGATGAGGCGACCGCAGGCTCGGTCATGGCGAAGCAGGAGCGGATCTCGCCAGCGAGCAGCGGCTTCAGCCAGCGTTCCTTGTCCTTCTCGGTACCGTAGCGCTCCAGCACCTCCATGTTGCCGGTGTCCGGCGCCGAGCAGTTGAAGACTTCGGGCGCGAGGTGCGAGCGGCCCATGACCTCGCAGAGCGGGGCATATTCGAGATTGGTGAGGCCCGCGCCATGGCTCGACTCCGGCAGGAACAGGTTCCAGAGCCCCTCGGCGCGCGCCAGCGGCTTCAGCTCCTCGACCACGGGATAGACCTTCCACGGTCCCAGCTCTTCCGCCTCGCGATAGAAGCGTTCCTCGTTCGGATAGATGTGCCGGTCCATGAAGCTCTCGAGCTTGCGCTTGAGCTCGACGACTTTGGGCGACATCGGGTAGAGCATCTCTGATCTCCTTGATCGATGGACGGCATCTAGCCGATTTCGAGATAGTCCGGATCTGGCAGTCTGGGAAATGGTGCGGTCGGCAGCGTCTGATACCAGAATGCGACGGAGGCAATGTCGTCCTGCAGCGGAAGATACTTTGCTTCCTTGACGCCCGGCAGCCAGCCCAGCGCCTGGACCGTCACGCGCAGACCGGACCGGAAGCGCACGGGATCCGGGATGTGCCAGCGGTAGAGGCCGAAGCGCTGCTGGGACTTGTAGACACCGTCAGGCCGGATCACCTGCGGCAGTCCGGCATAGGGCGTGGTGAATTCCTGGTAGCGCGATTGCTGGGCAGGCCCGTGGCCCGAATGTGCGACATAGGGGTCGAAATTGTAGGCACCGCAGAAATAGTCCTCCGTGCCGGTGCCGCAGATCGTCGGGAATGCACCGTCCCCGTCGATGTAGAACTTGACCTCGCCTTCGCCCCACCAGCCGTTGTTGTTGACACCCCAGGCCATGTAGGTGCCGACATATTGGCCGGCGCCGCCGATGCCATCGAGGATGGTGTAGACCTCCTTGTAAGGCAGCGGATTGGTCCGCCGGAATTGCGCATGGAAATAGGCGCAGTCCTCGGAGACGTCGGTCAACACATAGTTGATCTGGTAGTAGACCGTGATCTGCTCGTCGCTGCGGTTCTCCAGCGTGAAGCGGGCACGCTTGCGGAACGGCATCTCCCAGTAGCAGTTGAAGGCGCGGCCGGGATTGACGCAGACCGCGAGCGAAGACACTTGCGCGTATTCTTCCCAACCGCAGGCGAAGAAGTCTCCGGCCGGGCATTCCACGCTCGGCTGTTCCTGGTCGTCCCAGTAGATGCGCAGGATCGAATGGCGCAGCCGCCCGCGCGCCAGCGTCATCCAGATCTGCTGGATTGCGCCCTGGCCCTGGATGTCGGCGAGCGTGAAGGTCGCGCCGGGCTCGATCAAGACGTAAGGCGAAATCTTCCATCCCTGGCCGAGATCGCGCGCCTGACGCGCGGCGGGGCCGTCCACGGACATCCCGCCTTTGCCCCTCTCGCCGGTGAAGTTCTCCGGGCTGATCGATCGCGTCTGCGCATTCGACAGCCGCGACAGATTGCCGAGATGCATGCCCAATCCGGAAAACGTCATGGTGTCCTCGATCCAAGGTGAGCGAGGCTTGGCTATATCGCTCCCGAATCTACCAAAAGATGAAGACAGCGCGCGGAATTGTCTGCACGCGGTCAGGTGCCATCATGTGACGCGATATTCCTTGAATCTCTCGCGCAGAGCGGATTTCAGCACCTTGCCGGTGCCGGTCATCGGAAATTCGTCGAGGAATTCGACCGCATCCGGCATCCACCAGCTCGCGATCTTCGGGCGCATGTGGTCGAGCAGCGTCTTGCCGTCGACGGTCGCGCCCTTCTTGCGAACGACGAGGAGCAGAGGGCGTTCCTGCCATTTCTCGTGGCTGATCGCGACGACGGCCGCCTGCAGGACGTCGGGATGGGACAGCGCGATGTCCTCGAGCTGGATCGAGGAGATCCACTCGCCGCCGGACTTGATCACGTCCTTGGAGCGGTCAGTCAGCGTGACGTGACCCTGCGGGTCGATCACCGCCATGTCGCCGGTGATCAGCCAGCCGTCGCGGTCGAGGCCTTCGTTGAGCTTCATGTAGCCGGATGCCACCCAGGGCCCGCGGGCGCGCAAATGGCCGACGGTCTTGCCGTCGCGCGGCAGCTCGTTGCCGGCATCGTCGACGATGCGCAAAGCGGTGCCAAAACAGGCGCGTCCCGAGACCTGACGGCGGTCGAACTTCTCCTTCTCGCTAAGATGCTCCGAGCCGGGCCGCAGGCCCGGCATCGAGCAGCCGAGCGCCTCGGTCATGCCCCACGCCTGGATGTAGTCGATATTGTACTCGCGCTTGAGTTTCTCGACCATCGCCCGCGGCGGGGCCGAGCCGGACGACAGCGTCGCGCGCAGCGTCGTGAACTTGTTGCCGGTGCGGCCCAGCCAGTCGAGCAGGATCAGCCAGAAGCTCGGCACGCCCGCCGACAGCGTCACCTTCTCGCCTTCGAGCAGTTCATAGAGCTTGTCGGGCTCGTAGTTGCGGCCGGGCAGTACCAGCTTGGACCCGGTGTAGGGAGCCGTGAACGGCATGTTCCAGCCGTTGCCGTGGAAGAGCGGCGCCATCGGCATCATCACCTCGCGCACGCCTTCGATATGGCCCGGCAGGAAGTCGAAGTTGCAGCAGGTCATGGTCTGCAGGATCGCGGCGCGATGCGAGTAGATCACGCCCTTGGGATTGCCCGTCGTGCCCGAGGTGTAGCAGATGGTCGAGGCGGACTTCTCGTCGAATAAGGGCCAGGCGAAACCGGAATCGTCCTCTCGCTCCAGCAATTCCTCGTAGCAATGCACGTTCGCGAGCTTCGTCTCCGGCATCCGCTCTCGCGAGGACATCACGACATAGCTCTCGATCGTCTTGAGCTGCGGCGCGATCGCCTCGACGAGCGGCAGCGTGGCGCGGTCGATGAACAGGAGGCGATCTTCGGCGTGGTTGATGATGTAGACGAGCTGCTCCGGAAACAGGCGCGGATTGACGGTGTGCAGCACGTAGCCCATGCCGGGCGCGGCATAGAACATCTCGAAATGGCGGTGAGTGTTCCAGGCCAGCGTCCCGACCCGGTCGCCGGGCTTCATGCCGAGCCGCTTCAAGGTCAGCGCCATGCGCTTGATCCGTGGATGCGCATCCGCATAGGTATAGCGGTGAATGTCGCCTTCGATCTCGCGCGCGACGATCTCGGCTTCGCCGTGATAATCGGCCGCATACTGGATCAGGCCGCTGATCAAAAGCGGCATGTCCATCATCAATCCTTGCATGGTCTCCTCCAGATGCCGCGTCGTTGCGTCGGCTAAGGCTCATGATTTGCCTGCGAGGTTAGCGGAACGTCACGCAGCGTTCACGCAAAAAACAGCGGGCGTGATTGCACGCGGCACTTTTTCGGGGCTAACGTGCGGCGAGCTGCCGACGAAGCAGCACGCGTGGTGGAGGAAATGGATGTCAGCGGAAAGACGCAAGACCGGTACAAGCGGCGCATCTACGGTCGATGTTTCCGCGCTCCGCGCCCGCTATCGCGATGAGCGCGATCGTCGTCTGCGCGCCGAGGGCAAGGCGCAATATATCGAGGTCACAGGCGAGTTCGGCCGCTACCTCGACGACCCCTGGGCAGATCCCGGATTTGCGCGCGACGCCGTCAGCGAAGCGACTGAAGTTCTCATCGTCGGTGGCGGCTTCGGGGGTCTGTTGTGCGGCGCGCGATTGCGCGAGGCCGGCATCGACGATTTTCGTATCGTGGAAAAGGCGGCCGACTTCGGCGGCACCTGGTACTGGAATCGTTATCCCGGTGCCGCCTGCGATACCGAGAGCTACATCTATCTGCCGCTTCTGGAAGAGACTGGCTACATGCCGGTGCGCAAGTACGCGCGGGCGCCGGAGATCTACGAGCACTCGCGCCGCATCGGCCGTCATTTCGGGCTTTACCAGCGCGCGCTGTTTCAAACTGTCATCTCGAGGATGACATGGCAGGAGCGGGAGGCGCGCTGGCTGGTCGAGACCGATCGGGGCGATCGCATCCGCGCGCGCTTCGTCATTTTGGCCGGCGGTCCGCTGAGCCGTCCGAAGCTGCCGGGCATTCCCGGGATCGAAACGTTCAAAGGCCACAGCTTTCATACCAGTCGCTGGGATTACGGCTACACCGGCGGCAGTGCGGATGGTGATCTGACAGGTCTTGCGGACAAGCGCGTCGGCATCATCGGCACCGGCGCCACCGCCGTGCAATGCGTGCCGTACCTCGGCCGTTCGGCGAAGGAGCTCTATGTCTTTCAGCGCACACCGTCCGCCATCGGCGTACGTGATGACCGTCCGACGGATCAGGCCTGGGCGCAGAGCCTCAAGCCAGGCTGGCAGCGCGAGCGCATGGACAATTTTACGGCCGTGATTTCAGGCGAGCCGTTCGAACGGGACCTGGTGCAGGACGGCTGGACCGGCCTGCTCGGAGAGATCCTGCTGGCGCCGCGCCGGCAGCAGCAGCCGGTGACCTCGATGGAGGAGGCGCTGAAGGTGATCGAGCAGGCCGATTACCGCAAGATGGAGGAGATCCGCGCTCGCGTCGATGCGGTGGTCAAGGACGAGGCGACTGCGGCTGCGCTCAAGCCCTGGTACAAGGCATTCTGCAAGCGGCCGTGCTTCCACGACGAATATCTCGACACATTCAACCGCTCCAACGTGCATCTCGTCGATACCGGAGGGCACGGCGTCGAACGCATCACCGAGAACGCCGTCGTCGCCGGTGGCAAGGCCCATGAGCTCGACTGCCTGATCTATGCCAGCGGTTTCGAGGTCGGCACCGATTATGCCCGCCGCATGGGGTTCGAGGTCTATGGCCGCGACGGCATGAGCCTGTCCGAGCGCTGGCAGGACGGCGTCAAGACGCTGCATGGCTTCTACAGCCGCGGCTTCCCGAATTGCTTCCTGATCGTCACGGTGCAGGCCGGACAGAGCGCCAATTTCCCGCACATCATCGACGAGCAATCGCAGCACATCGCCTATGTCATCAAGCAGGCCCGCGAGCGCAAGGTCCGCACCCTGGAGCCGACGCTCGCCGCCGAGAACGCCTGGGTCGAGGAGGTGGTCAAGGCCGCACTCGGCCGGCAGACTTATCTCGCCGAATGCACGCCCGGCTACTACAACAACGAAGGCGTGTTCGATCCGATCGCGGCAAGAAACAGCCAATATTGGCGCGGGCCGGTGGCATTCCTGCGACTGCTCGACAAATGGCGCAAGGAGGGCAATCTGGAAGGACTGGAATTGTCCCATGATCAGGTCATGGAGTCGCCGCCTTCCACCGGCTAAGATTGCGCCGCCGAGCGGTGCAGGACAGGAGTCGGGTATGATCAGGGGCAGGGTTGTTGCGGGAGCGGTTCTTGGCGCGATGACGCTGCTCGGGTTCCTGGCATCGGTCGCCGAGGCCGCGCAATGCGGCAGCTCGCCGGCGGGTTTTGAGACCTGGAAGCGCGAATTCGGCGCGGAGGCGCAAGCCAAGGGCATCGGCCCCACGGCGCTTTCGGCGCTGATGCAGACGAACTATGCCAGCGCCACGATCGCGGCCGACCGCGGCCAGCGAAGTTTTTCGCTGACGCTCGACCAGTTCCTTGCCAAGCGCGGCGCCGCCACCATCGTTGCCAAGGGACGGCAGCTCAAGCAGTCGCAGGCTGCCTTGTTCGCCTCGATCCAGCAGCGCTATGGCGTCCCGCCCGGACCCTTGCTCGCGATATGGGGCATGGAGACCGGTTTCGGCAGCCAGCGCGGCAACCAGAACATGCTGTCGTCGATTGCGACCCTTGCCTATGATTGCCGGCGGCCCGAATTCTTCACCGACCAGCTTTATGCCGCCCTGAAGCTGATCGACCGCGGCACGCTATCGGCATCGACCCGCGGCTCGATGCATGGTGAGGTCGGCCAGACCCAATTCATGCCCAAGAGCATCCTGGCCTACGGCACCGGCAATCTCGAGGTTGCTGCCAATGCGCTGAACTCGACGGCGAATTTCCTCAAGGCCCATGGCTGGAAAGCAGGAGCTGGCTACCAGCCGGGCGAGCCGAATTTCGCCGCGATCGAGGCCTGGAATGCGGCCGGCGTGTATCAGAAGGCGATCGCGCTGATGGGCCGGCAGATCGACGAGGGCGGCGGGGCGGCCGCGTTGCGCTAGGCCGCTCAGCAAGGCGTGATGCGTCAGCAAGAGAAAGTTGTTGCCATCAGGAACCGACGGCATGAGGTTTGCTTGATCAAGTTCAGGGCTGGGCATGAGGAGACTCAACATGGCTACCCAGATCGTGATGGACCAGACAGGCGACACGCGCCACGAGTTTGATCCCGGCAATGCCGAAGCGCTGGCGCGCGCCGAACGCCGCTTTCGTGAGCTGACCGGAGCCGGCTTCACCGCCGCTCTTCGAACCGGGCCCGGCGAAGTCACGCGGATCCGATCGTTCGATCCGACCGCCCAGGAAACGCTGTTCTATCCCCGCCTGGTCGGCGGTTGATCTGAGCCGCACATGATCCTGGCAGTCTGGCTCCGCGCGCCGGCGCGTGCACGCCTGCACGCGCTGCGTGAGCTCTATCGCCGCTTCTTCGGCGAGAACACGCCTGACGCCCGCGGCCGGCGGCTGCTTGCTGAATGGCTGTCGCCGAAGCAGCGCGCTCAATTCGAGGAGCACCGGTATTTCGACGTCGTTGGGTGCGACACCGGCAGAACCTATCGCATCCACTACGGCACAGCCGCCAATGTCCACGAGATCGACTGCGACGGGCGTCCGACGACGGGGTGGTGCTTCGTCCCATCAGGCTTCCTGGTGCCCGGCGACGTCATGCTTGCGCAGAAGATTGCGCTCGAGACTGACGAGAGGAATGCCTTGGCGCTCGCGAACCGGTTTCCGCCGGCGACGCACTCGGAGCACTTTTACCGGCGGCCTTTTTAGGCCCGGTCAGTGGGTCGAGTGGGTCGTGCGGTAGGCATCCAGCGCATGGGCCGCGAAGACACCAGCGCTGCAAAGGGCGAGCAGGGCTGAAATCAGCTCGATCATAGCTCGTCCTCCCGTAGCGGCTGGGCAACGAGGCTCTGGCAGCACGAATATTCGTAGATCAGGTCGAGGATGAATTGCATGGTGGCCGTCCCTGTACTTGTTTTGACAACCACTTAACCGGCCATCTGTTTCAGGCGTGTTTCGTCGCATCGGAAAAGGGGTTTCGCGCGGAACTCTGCGCTGGCTCGGGCGCTGCGGCCTCGCTATATCCGCAACAATTGAGGCCATGTGAGCTGCCACATCGGGAGCGGTGCATCATATTGCGAGGCAAGATCATGACGCAGGTCGAATGGTTCGATGATCTCACCGTCGGAATGCGCTTCAAGTCCCCCGAATGTCTCGTCACAGAGGCTGACATCAAGCGCTTCGCGATAGAGTTCGATCCCCAACCCATGCATCTCGATCACGAGGCCGCCAAGGCGACGCTGTTCAAGGGGCTTGCCGCCTCGGGATGGCACACCGCTGCGATCGCGATGAACCTCGCAATTCAGGCCCGGCCGTTCGGCCCGCACCCGCTGATCGGTGCCGGTGTGGACGGACTGCGCTGGACGATGCCGGTACGGCCGAATGACCGCCTGCATCTGGTCGGCGAGGTCATGAGCCTGACGCCGTCCAAGTCGAAGCCGCAGGGCATCGCGCTGGTGAAATGGACCATGTTCAACCAGAACGGCGAGGAGGTTTACACCTTCACGCCGATCGCGATCGTGCCGCGGCGAGACTCTCGCTGAATCATTCGGCAAGGCCCTGGACCGGCGCCGCGCTGGTCTGGCTCCCATGATGCGTCAGCGGCTTCATGCCGGTGACGGTCCGCAGCAGCACATAGAACACCGGCGTCAGGAACAGGCCGAACACGGTCACGCCGATCATGCCGGAGAACACGGCGACGCCCATTGCGCGCCGCATTTCCGAGCCGGCGCCGGTCGAGAGCACCAGCGGCAACACGCCCATAATGAAGGCCATCGACGTCATCAGGATCGGCCGCAACCGCAAGCGACTCGCCTCGATGGCGGCCCGGATCGGCGTGCGCCCGGCGAATTCGAGCTCGCGCGCGAATTCGACGATCAGGATTGCATTCTTGGCCGAGAGGCCGACCAACACGATCAGGCCGATCTGGGTGAAGACGTTGTTGTCGCCCTTGGAGATCCAGACGCCGAACATTGCAGCGAGCAAG
This sequence comes from Bradyrhizobium sp. Leaf396, assembly GCF_001424605.1. NCBI lineage: Bacteria > Pseudomonadati > Pseudomonadota > Alphaproteobacteria > Hyphomicrobiales > Nitrobacteraceae > Bradyrhizobium > Bradyrhizobium sp. Leaf396. The sequence continues at coordinate 148,605 of NZ_LMQJ01000003.1, read as the reverse complement.
CCCATCGGCACGATCATGATGATCGACAGCGGCAGGGTCAGGCTCTCATAGAGCGCGGCCAGCACCAGGAATACCAGCAGGATTGCCAGCGGGAACACCCAGATGCCGGAATTGCCGGCAATGAACTCCTGATAGGTGAGGTCGGTCCATTCGAAGGCAAAGCCCGGCGGCAGCACCTCCGCCGCGATCCGCGTTGCCGCCTCCTGCGCCTGGCCGGATGAGAAGCCGGGCGCGGCCGCCGCATTGATGTCGGAGGACAGGAAGCCGTTGTAGCGGATCGCGCGCTCCGGGCCCGCGCTCTGGCGGATCGTGAGCAGCGCCGACAACGGCACCATGTCGCCGGAGGACGAGCGCACCTTCAACTGCCTGATGTCGTCGGCCCGAGCGCGGAACGGGGCGTCGGCCTGGACGCGGACGGAATAGGTGCGGCCAAATTTGTTGAAGTCGTTGACGTAATAGGAGCCGAGGTAAATCTGCAGCGTGTTGAACACCTCGGTGACCGGGACACCCAGCTGCAGCGCCTTGGTGCGGTCGATGTCGGCGAACAGCTGCGGCACGTTGACCTGGAAGCTCGAGAACACGCCGGCGATCTCCGGCGCCTTCTGCATCGCCGCCATGAAGGCGTTCGTCGCCTCGTTCAGGGCGTCGTAGCCGAGCCCGGCACGGTCCTCGATCTGCAGCTTGAAGCCGCCGATCGTGCCGAGGCCATTGACCGGCGGCGGCGGGAACATGGCGATGAAGGCTTCCTGGATGCCGGCATATTTCTTGTTCAACTCGGCTGCGATGGCGGGGCCGCTGAGCGAGGGGTCCTTGCGTTCGTCGAAGGGCTTCAGCGTCGAGAACACGATGCCGGCATTGGACGAGTTGGTGAAGCCGGAGATCGACAGGCCGGGGAAGGCGACCGAGCTTTCGACGCCGGGCTGGGTCAGCGCGATGTCGCTCATCTTGCGGATCACCTCTTCGCTGCGGTCGAGCGAGGCGCCATCGGGCAGGCGGGCGAAGCCGACCAGGTATTGCTTGTCCTGGCCCGGCACGAAGCCGCCCGGCACCTGCTGGAACAGAAACGCAGTGAGTCCGACCAGCACCACATAGAGGCCCATCACGGCGGACTTGCGCGAGATTACCTTGCCGACGCTGCCGCTGTAATTCTCCGAAGACCGTGTGAAGGCTTTGTTGAAGCCCCGGAAGAACCAGCCGAGGCTCTTTTCCATGATGAGCGTCAGCCGGTCCTTCGGATCGTTGTGGCCCTTCAGCAGCAGTGCCGACAGGGCCGGCGACAGGGTCAGTGAATTGATCGCCGAAATCACGGTCGAAATCGCGATCGTCAGTGCGAACTGCTTGTAAAACTGCCCGGTGAGACCGGAAATGAAGGCGAGCGGCACGAACACCGCGATCAGCACCATGGCGATTGCGATGATCGGGCCCGAGACCTCACGCATGGCCTGGTAGGTCGCATCGCGCGGCGACAGGCCGGACTCGATGTTGCGCTCGACGTTCTCGACCACGACGATGGCGTCATCGACCACGATGCCGATCGCGAGCACCAGGCCGAACAAGCTGAGTGCGTTGATGGAGAAGCCGAACACGTGCATCACCGCGAACGTGCCGACGATCGAAACGGGCACGGCGAGCAGCGGAATGATCGAAGCGCGCCAGGTCTGCAGGAACAGGATCACGACGAGCACCACCAGGGCGATCGCCTCCAGCAGCGTGTGGATGACCGCCTCGATCGACGAGCGCACGAATTGGGTGGGATCGTAGACGATCTGGAACGACACGCCCTCCGGCATGTTCTTCTTGATCTCGGCCATGGTGGCGCGAACGTTGTCCGAAATCTGCAGCGCGTTGGAGCCGGGCGCCTGGAAGATCGGAAGCGCCACCGCCTGCTTGTTGTCGAGCAGCGAACGCAGGCCGTATTCGGACGCCCCCAGCTCGATGCGCGCGACGTCGCGCAGGCGCACGACTTCGCCGCGCGTGCCCGTCTTGACCACGATGTCGCCGAACTGCTCCTCGTTCGAGAGCCGGCCTTCGGCGTTGACGGAGAGCTGCAGGTCGATCCCCTTGACGTTCGGGGAGGAGCCGACCACGCCGGCGGCGGCCTCGACGTTCTGTGCCTGGATCGCCCTCACGATATCGCTGGCGGTCAGGCCGTGCTCGGCGGCCTTCTGCGGATCGACCCATACCCGCATCGAATAATCGCCCGCGCCATAGATCTGCACGTCGCCGACGCCGTCGATCCGCGCCAGCCGGTCCTTGACGTTGAGCACGGCGTAATTCCGCAGATACGTCATGTCGTAGCGGCCGTTCGGCGACAGGAGATGCACGACCATGGTGAGGTCGGGCGACGACTTCTTGGTGATGATGCCGAGCTGTCGCACCACGGCTGGCAGGCGCGGCTCGGCCTGCTGCACGCGGTTCTGCACCAATTGGGTCGCCTTGTCGGGATCGGTGCCGAGGCGGAACGTCACCGTCAGCGTCATCGCGCCGTCGGTGGTCGCCTGGCTCGACATGTACAGCATGTTCTCGACGCCGTTGATCTGCTCCTCGATCGGCGTTGCCACCGTCTCGGCGATGACCTTGGGGTTGGCCCCGGGATAGGTCGCGCGCACGACGACCGAGGGCGGCACCACGTCGGGATATTCCGAGATCGGCATCGCGAACAGCGAGATGAGCCCCGCCAGGAAAATCAGGACGGAGAGAACGCCCGCAAAAATCGGGCGATCGATGAAGAATTTTGAGAGATTCATGGCTTCGCCCCTGGGCAATATTCTGCGTGTCGACGCCAACTCCTCGTCATTCCGGGCCGCGCGCAGCGCGAACCCGGAATCCAGAGGTGAACGGTCGGTGTCTCGTAAGTTCGAGATCCCGGGTGCGCGCTACGCGCGACCGGGGATGACGGAAAGCACTAGCGCTGCACCACGTCCTGCTTGCTGTGGTTGGATGCCTGTTGCCCCCGTGCGCCCATGGCTGCCACCTCCGTCTTGAGGAGGGCTCCCGGGCGCACACGCTGCAGGCCGTTGACGACGATACGCTCGCCGGACTTCAGGCCCGACGTGACGATGCGAAGCCCGTCGACGGAGCCGCCGAGGGTGACTAGCCGGTAGACGGCGCGATTGTCGTCGCCGACCGCCATCACGAACTTCTTGTCCTGGTCGGTGCCGATCGCGCGCTCGTCGATCATCACCAGCGCCTGTTGCTTCGGCTGGCCCATGCGCACGCGGGCGAACTGGCCGGGAATGAGCCGTCCGTCGTCGTTGCGGAATACGGCGCGGACACGGATGGTGCCGCTCTGGCCATTGACCTGATTGTCGATCAGCTGGATGTGGCCCTTCGCGGACAGACCGCCCGAGGTCGTCATCTCGACCGGGATCTGGTCGAGCTTGCCGCGTCGGCCCGACGCATCCGCAATCGAATTCAGCGCGCGCAGCACGACCTCTTCATCTGCGTCGAACGAAGCGTAGATCGGATTGACCGAGACCAGCGACGTCAGCACCGGCGACGCCGTGCCGGCGGCGACGAGATTGCCGACGGTGACCTCGATCTTGCCGACCCGGCCGTCCACGGGCGCGCGCACTTCAGTGTAGTCGAGATTGAGCTTTGCTGTCTGCAGCGTCGCCTCGGCCGCCTTCACATTGGCGATCGCTTCGCGGTTGGCGTTTTCGCGCTGGTCGTAGTCGCGCCGCGTCACCACGGCGTTGCCGACGAGCTGCGCGCCGCGCTCGAGCTCGCTCTGTGTGAACACGACGCGCGCTTTCGCGGCTTCGAGCTGGGCCGCAGCCTTGTCGACCTCGGCCGCGTAGGGGGCGGGATCAATCTTGAACAGCACGTCGCCGGCCTTCACCAGCGCGCCCTCGGTGAAGTTCGCCGACATGATCGCGCCCGCAACGCGGGGGCGGAGCTCGACGCGCTGGATCGCCTCAAGCCGGCCGGAGAAGTCGTCCCACAGCACGGTCCGGCGGGGCTCGATCGTCGCGACGGTAACGGAGACGGCTTGTTCGGCGGCGGCGGCCGGCGCGGTCGCTTGCGCCGCATGAAAATAGCGGCCGGTCGCAATTGAGCCGGCCGCGGCGAGGGCACCCACGATGGCAACGCCTGCCAAAAGGCGGCGGAAACGGCCGGTGCGGGAGGTATGTTGGGAGGGGGGCATTTGCGCGCTCCAGATATGTAGTGTTCACTACAGATGTGGAGCTGGATACCGCAGTGCAAGATACTTATGTACCGCTCACTAAGAAAATTGTAGCCCCGTACCGCAATAAATGGAAGATCTTAGGAAAGTAGAATTAGAACAAACGGTTAGGATTCGGCGTTGGCCCGGGCAGAACGCGATTCCGAGGAGACAGCACATGGGCATGGGACGCCCCCGCGAATTCGACGCCGAAAAGGCGTTGGATCAGGCGATGGAAGTGTTTTGGCGCCATGGCTATGAGGGCGCGACGATTGCCCAGCTGACAGAGGCCATGGGTATCAACCCGCCCAGTCTCTACGCCTGCTTCGGCAACAAGGAAGGCCTGCTGAAGGCCGCGCTCGACCGCTACACGAAGTTGCGCAACATCTGGATGGATGAGGTGGTGGCAGCACCAACCGCCCGCGCGGTGGCCGAGCGGATGCTGATGGGCATCGCCGAGAAGCAGACTGATCCCGCCAATCCGCCCGGCTGTCTGCTCGTGCAGGGCGGCGTGGCCTGCGGCACCGGTTCGGAGAACGTGCCGTTCGAGCTTGCCGCCCGCCGCGCCCAGAACGAAGAGCAACTGCGCGAGCGCTTCATTCGCGCCAAGGCCGAAGGCGATCTCAAACCGAGTTGCGATCCCGCTGCGCTCGCGCGCTACGTCTCCGCGGTCTCCGTCGGCATGGGCGTGATGGCGTCCTCGGGCGCGGATCGCGAAGCGCTGCGGCAGGTCGCGAGCGTGGCAGTGCAGGCCGTGGAGGCGCAGTCGGAGCGCGCCCGATAACGTTCGAGCTGTTCTGCCCGACGTGTCAATCCAGCATGCGGGCCCCGCCATATCGAACGAAATTCCTCAATCATTTGTACTGTGCATGGGGTTGTTTTCGCGTTTTCATCGGAGCAACCCCGGGGGATTCCGACGGTGACGTTTGACCTGACGTTTCTTGGGACATCGGCAAGCGTTCCTTCGGCGGAGCGCAACCATCCGGCGCTTCTCGTGGAGGCCGCAGGCAAGCGCGTCCTGATCGATTGCGGCGAGGGCACGCAGCGTCAGCTGCTGCGCAGCGGTGCCGGCTTTCGACGTCTCGACCGCATCCTGCTGACGCATGCTCATCTCGATCACGTGCTCGGCATCCCCGGCCTGTTCTCGACGCTGGGATTGCGGCAGGCTTCCGACGCGATGACCATCCATGGCGGGCAGGGGACGCTCGACATCGTCATCCGCATGCTCGCGGGACTATGGGGCGTCGGCAGGGCGCCGATCGCGGTCCAGTTCGAAGGGCTCGCCGAGGGACAGGTCCTGGCTTGCGGTGAGTTTACCATCGACTGTTTTCCGGTCCGCCACCGCGACACCGACAGTTTCGGCTTTGTCTTCCAAATCCCGCCTCGCCGTCATCTTCGGCCTGACCGCCTCGTCGCGCTTGGCGTGCCCGACGGTCCCTTGCGCGGCGAGTTGGCCGCGGGCCGACCGGTCGTGCTCGGCGGCCGAACGATCGATCCGGGAGACGTCCAGGGCCCGCCGAGCGGCGGCAGGAAGCTCGTCGTGATCGGCGACACCGAGACAACCGAGGGGCTGTCGCAATATGCGGCCAACGCCGACATGCTGGTTATCGAGGCAACGTTCCTCGAACGCGACGCGTCCACCGCGCGAAATTACGGCCATCTCACCGCGGCCGAAGCAGCTTCCTTTGCGGCCGCGAACAACATCGGACAGCTCGTGCTGACGCATATGTCCGGACGCTACCAGGACGAGGAGATTCTCGCCGAGGCGGCAAAGATCTTCCCGAACACCCGGATCGCCGCAGATTTCGATCGCGTCGTCGTCTAGTCCGTCCGAAGCGAGGCAAACGTCGGACTGGCGTTCAGGCGACCGGGTCCTGGAAAGTGCATCTGACGCCGATCGGGGCCTCGGCGTGTTCCTGCCGTAGCGCCGGGCGGGACACAATCACCGTACGATCTGGATTTGCGAACGTCTCGCGCATCTCGATCAGGAGTGCGTTGTCGGCGAGCGTCATCATGCGCCCCGACCCGACCGCTCCATCCGCGGCTCGCGCCACGCAGTAGCTGAAGTCGACGGCACCATAGTCGGGAAGCGGAAACAGGGCGCCGCTTTCCGGGTCCGTCGGCCGCTCCATCACCCATTCCGCTGATGAACCGAGCGGTTCGATCTCTCCGCTTGGCGGCGGGGCGAGAAACGAGCGAAACTCTCCGGTGCGCTGGTTCTTGATGAAGTACAGAATGTCTCCGCTGACCTGGACCGCCAGACCCGCGAGAATCTTGTGACCCGTCTCGATGAGCAGGTTGTCGATCACCGTGATCGCTTGTGGCTTCGCAGGCGCTGCCGACTCGGTGGTCGCCTCGTCGGGCCGCGCGTTGTGCCACCAATCCCACCAGGCAAAGTGGTTGGGCTTGCGGTCGGGCCAGTGACCGGTGCCGATTTGAGGCAGGGAGACGTTCGGCAGCGTGCCATTGCGGCCGTCGAGCCCCACCCAGACCAGCGACTTTGGATCGTCCGCGGGCGTACCCAGGGCCGATACCGATGGCCGGCGCACGTGCGGGACATTCCATGCCCCTGCAGCGAACACGATCTGCTGCGGCCAGGGCGTGGAAATAAGCGCACCCGACCAGTTCAGCATCGACTGCAGCGCTCCTCCCAGCGACGGGGGATGGATGCTGGCGAACGTCGGCTGCTTTGCGGCAAAAGGCGCCGAAACGAGCTCAGTCCAGAACTCGAACAGCTCGGGCTCCGTGATGACATCCGGCTTCTGCGGAATGCCATAGCGATCGAGCTCGGCGGGAGACGCTTTGAGCAGGTCGAATCCGGCAGGCACGACTTCATAGAGGCCGCACCGATCAATCGCGGACATTCTTCTCTCCCACGGAGATGCCGGCTTCCTTCCCTTCATCGAAGACGCCCGTGTGCTGCCACTCGTCCCTGGCGTTGTCGACGAGCTTCGTGAACTTCGGCAGATATGTCCTGTCCAACAGAATCCTGTCGATGATGGCGCCTGCCAGTTTCACGCCGGCCACGGTATCCGAACGATAGTGGAGGCCGGCGATCTCGCGATTGCGTGCGACTCTGTCGGCGAGGGCGCCGAGCGACTTTCCGATCGTGGTTCTGCCCGCGGCTCCTGGCGCGGGGGCCGGAAAGCCGAGAGACGGCGGAATGACTTTCGTCAGCAACGCCGCGAAGACGTGAGCCTGAGTGGCGTGACCGCTTGGGAATGACGCATGTCCGCCGTGCTGGATCGGCGACATGAGGCCGGGGACGACCTGGGTTGGACGCGGACGATTGAAATGAGCCTTGTAGTGCATCGTGATCAACGCCGTAAGCGCGTCGGCGACGATCAGCATGCGTGATGTCGCCGGATGCGTCGTCGGCGTCGCGGACACCAGATGCAGGAACTTGCTGATGAACTCGTCGGCCTCCGATACGATGTCGCCGAGGGCCGCAGCGCGCTCATGAACGGCCATGTTTCTCAGGGCGCTGATATCGTCCTCGATTGCGCCCGCCCAAGGAGTTGGGCCGGCGCCGAGCAGTGCAAACCCGCCGAGCCGGTCGAGCCAATCTGCCCGGCTGGCGAGATCGGACATCACCACCCAGGCATACCAGCGGGTCGACCAAAGCTTCATGCCGAAGCCGCCCGCATCAAATCTGGCGCCGGCGACGTCGCGCTCGGTTATGAACGGACGATCGACGCGATCGCTGAACATGGCACCGCCTGATCCGCCCGCGTTGCCGCCGTAGCCGCCATATCCTCCATAGCCTCCGTAGCCACCATATCCGCCATAGCCGCCGTAACCGCCATATCCTCCGTATCCGCCTGCCATGTGCGCCTCCTCTGTTTAGGATTTGTCGGTATCGCTCTGGCTGTTTCCGTGCCGAAGTGCCGCTGCCAGGCGCGAGAGAGCTGCTTCGACGCGCGCCAGGGTCGGCTTCGGCCATGGCGATGTTGAGATCCACTTCAGATCGAGCTCACCTTCGGGCATGAGCGGCCGTGCGAAGGTTTGTGCCTCGTGGAGGCGTCCGCTCTCCACCAGCGCAGCAACGAGGACGCGCAGGTTCACCTGATTGTTAGGTAATTGCGTCGCGACACGCCGCGCATGTTCGACGGCAGATGCGAGGTCCTGCATGGCAAAGTAGGCCTGAGCCAAGATCATTTCGGCGAACCATGCGTGCCGGTCTCTCGGCGACAGACGCAGATTGACGGTGGCATCGCGGAGCGCGTCGTCGTAGTTCTCGCAGCGGACATGCACCGCGGCCCGGTAAGCGAATGCGAGCGCAAGGTTCGGCGTGATCTCGATCGCGCGGTCGAGCTGCCCGAGGGCCCCGACGTGGTCATGCTTGCACTGCGATAGCGTGTAACCGCCGACGGCGTTGGCGAGCGGGTCTTCGGAGTTGCGCTCAAGCGCTCTTTCGGCGAGAGCACGCGCCGTGTCGCGCTCGTTCAATGCATTCGCAGACCACCCGCGCGCGACGCGCTGCATGTGCCAGATGGCGCTGTAGGAAAGCGGAGGCGCCCAGTTCGGGCTGAGGACATGTGCCCGTTCGAAATTGGTTCGCGCCGTCACGAACGTCGTGTAGTCCGGGCTGAACATCTGATCGTAACCGACAAGTGCCAGCTGATACGCGTCGAGATCGTCTGGTCTCTTCTGCATCGCGCGATGTAGCTCCCGGTCGCGAACTTGGGGCGCCAGCGAGCGTATGACCTCGACGGCGATGCGATCCTGCAAATCGAAGACGTCGGCTGCAGTCCCGCTGAGGCGATCGACGCGGACAACCTCGACGGTTTCGGTTGCGACGAGCTCGGTCGAGATCCGGATCTGGTCGCCAGCGCGCTGAATGCTGCCATGAAGCAGATATTGCGCATTCAGATCGCGGCCGATTGCGCGCAGATCCGGCGTCTGCGAGACCGGGATCATCGTGGAACCGCGCGAAATGACGAACAGCTCCTTTAAGCCCGACAGAGCCTGGACGACGCTGTCGACGACGCCGATCGTGAATTGAGGCTCGAGAGCGGGGGTAAGCGCGCGAAAGGGCAGTACGGCGATCGACGGTCGGCTGACGTCGGATCCGTTCGAGGCGACAGCGGGGGCTGCCATGGAGAACGGGACCGGGCGTGCCACGGCCTCAGGCTGCTGCTGTCGCACGCCGGCAATCAGGTCCTGCGTGAGCTTGTGCGGTTCGATGTCGTAGGCGTCTTCGAGCTGGCGCCAGAGGCGCGCATAGATCGCGAGGGCAGCGCCGATACTTCCAGAGGCGAGGTGACTCCTGATGAGAACACGAATAGCCCGCTCGTTCTCGGAATCCAGCCGGTGAATCGCCTTCGCGGCAGCTTCAGCCGTTGGCGTCACGACTGCGTCGCTCTCATCGGGCAGCAGCCTCGTCAGCGCGTGGATCAGCCGTTCGTGGATCAGTGGTCGCGTCTCCGCGAGCCATTCCGAGAATGCCGGATCGACGCTTTCCAGGTCGTCAAGGATGTCGTCGGTCAGGCGTTCGCGTGCGAGCAGCAGTGGATGGACCATGCCGCGCTCGGCATCCGAGATGATCTCGACGAGATCACATGTCACGTGCTCGACATCGAGTGCCACGTGAATCTGGTCTGCGTGGAAATGTGAGCAGCCCAGCGCTCTTAGCTCGCGCTGAATCTGGCTCAATGATTGGCGCAGCGACCCCTTTGCGAGCACGTCGTCCTTCTCGCTCCAGAGCAGTCCGACCAACTTGCTCCTTGGCAGCTGGCGTGAGGAGGAGAGGATCATATAGCCGAGAAGCGCTTGTGCCTTCCGGCCGAGCCCGACCTCTTGCCCGTCCACGGACGCTGAAAATGCTCCGATGATCTTGAGGGTCAGTCGGTTGGCCCCGCCCTTGCCAACCGCCTTGTCGCCGTTGACTCCCGACATCTCGTCCCATCCCTGGTCGATCGTGTCGAGGACAGTGTAGGAGGGCCGGGTGCGGGTGGCCAGACTTGGCAGAACGCAAAAGGCAGGTTCGCTTGGTCTGCGAAGCCAATGACCGGTGAGTTCGGGAATGCAGCCCGCCGGGGCTGCTGCAATGCCAGAATCGTACATCTTCGGTCGAGAGATGGCCAAGGGTTGCGGAATGATCGAAATGCGACTTGCGAGCACGAAATGAAATGGCTCCTGCCTTCGAGCCGATGGGCGTGAATCCAGCGTGAATCGCGGCTTGGCCGTCGCGGCGCGGGCAACTCACGCGCGAGTTCGATGGGCTTGCTCGCTTCACCGACCGCCTTCACCGATTGCCGCTGGCGGCGGAAGCCGGGCGGCATCGCCGGTATTCGTGCGGCAAGTCCCGGGCGGGCCACCCCGGCGTTCCGTGCGCGCACCGTATTCACGGGCCATTCACGGCCAATTCGCATCGTCCGCCTATGTTTCGTTCGTGACCGAAGGGTCGCGCAACTTGGCAAGGGAGAGGCGTATCATGACTGTCCTGCTGAGAAACACCTTCAGGGCCTGGATCGATTGCGTCCCCGGCGCACCGCCCAAGCTGATCATGATCGGCGACGTGCGGGTGCCGGCCAACGGCTGGCAAGCCCGGCTGACCAGGCGCTCACCGCAGGGGATCAATCCAAAGATCCTGATCCTCGACGTAAATGCCCAGGAGCCGAGCGGTGAAGCCCGGCAGGAGATCACCACGATCCCGCTTCGTTACGAGGAAAGTCCGCCGCAGGACGAATACGGCCAGGTGATGATCGCGAACGGCAAAGGCGAGATCGTCGTCCACGTCGGCCGCACGCATTGACTGCGCTCTGGCGCGATGGTCCCACAGGCTGGTCGCGCTAAAGCGACGGTCCACAACGCGGGAAGATGCGTTCGCTCGGTCGTGAACGCAGCGAGAACACGCGACGATGTTCACAGAAGGGCTGGACCGCGAAGGTCGGCGCGGCTATATGAGCGGCCTGCGAGCCGCTGATTTGCCAAAGCTTTCAGCCAGCCTCGCAATCTTCCGAAGAAGCTGAGAGATTTCAAGCGCTTCGGTGGGGAATGGTGTAACGGTAGCACAACAGACTCTGACTCTGTTTGTCTTGGTTCGAATCCAGGTTCCCCAGCCAGTTCCCGGCACGCATCCGATATACCGTTCCAGACCCGGTGCGGATCGACAGGTCCACAGCCGCGCGGCGGTTTGTCTCATCCAACATCGCATTTCCGAGTCGGATCGCGGCGCCCTGTATCGTCCTTGGGCCGTAATTCAAGGAGATCCCAATGCCCTATGTCGATGGCTTCATTCTCGCCGTTCCGAAGGACAAGATCGAGGCCTACAAGGCGCTGGCGACCACCGCCTGCGCGCTCTGGATGGAGCACGGCGCGCTCGATTATGTCGAATGCATCGGTGACGACGTTCCCTATGGTGAGCTCACCTCGTTTCCGCGCGCGGTGATGGCGAAAGACGACGAGGTCGTGGTGTTCGCCTGGATCGTCTATCGCGATAGGGAGAGCCGCGACGCCATCAACAAGAAGGTGATGGAGGACCCTCGGATGAAGTTCGAGGGCATGCCTTTCGACGGCAAGCGCATGATCTATGGCGGCTTCACGACGCTGCTCCGGGCGAACGACGTTGTTGGCTGACAGCCATTGTCGCTGCCACGGCGCGGCGCGGAGACCGGATGGAACGCGTGCGAAAATACGACTGCGCCGCGCCGCCGCCTTTACTTGATCTTGTCGTAAGCCGCCGCGAAGTCGACGAGCGGCATCGGGATCGCGATCGTCTCCTTGGCCATGTTCTGGAAGGAGACCTTGAGCTGCTTGCCGGACCGCAAGGCGGCGAGCAGGTCGGGCGCGACCGGCGTCGAGGCGTAGCAGCCGCGGTTTTCGCAGGTCTGGATCTGGAGGTCGAATGTCTTGCCTTCGTCGACCTGCAGCTTGGCGCCGACCGGAAGGTTGAGGCCGAGCGGCAATTGCAGGAGCGCGATCGGCGTGCGCGTGTCCGGCGCAATGCGGATGTTGATCAGGACGACGGTCTGGCCGGTCTTGGTCAGGACCGCGTTCTGCTCCATCGCGCATTCGAGCGGCGCCTCGCGGCTCGCACTGGTGCAGCGGACGATCCAACCAGGCTGTCCGGGAGTGCCCTCCGCCTGTGCTTGCGTCGGGGCAGGTGCGGGCTGCGCGACCGGAGGAGCGGCGTTCTTCTTTGCACCCTGCTGGGCATGTGCGGCGCCCGCCGACAACAGGGCGGCGGCGAGGGCGACAAATTTGAACTGAATGGGCATGGCGGACCACGTTGGCGAGAAACCGGGCGCCTCGCTGTAGCGTCGCGGCATGCGCGGCGCAAGTTTACTCGGCGGCTTCCTTGACGCTGCCGTGCTCGAGGGTCTCGTCGCCGTCGCCCGAGCGGCCCCAGGTCGAGAACCAGTTATTGAGCTTGTCGAGATAGAGATAGACGACGGGCGTCGTGAACAGCGTCAGCGCCTGGCTGACGATCAGGCCGCCGACCATGGCATAGCCCAGCGGCTGACGGATCTCGGCGCCGGTGCCGTGGCCGAGCATCAAGGGCACGCCGCCCAGAAGCGCGGCCATCGTCGTCATCATGATCGGGCGGAAACGCAGCAGCGCGGCCTGGCGGATCGATTCCTCCGGCGTCTTGTGCTCGTCGCGTTCTGCGGCAATCGCAAAGTCGACCATCATGATGCCGTTCTTCTTCACGATGCCGATCAGCAGGATGATGCCGATCAGCGCGATCAGGCTGAAGTCAAAGCCCGCCGCCATCAGGATCGCGAGCGCACCGACGCCGGCTGAGGGCAGTGTCGAGAGAATCGTGATCGGATGGATGTAGCTCTCGTAGAGAATGCCGAGGATCAGATAGACCACGACGAGCGCGGCGAGGATCAACAGGGGCACGGTGCCGAGCGACTGCTGGAACGCCTGAGCGGTACCCTGGAAGCTCGAGTTCAGCGTCGGCGGCGCGCCGAGCTCGGCCATCGCGCGCTGCACGGCCTCGGTTGCCTGGCCGAGCGCAACGCCCTGGGCGAGATTGAAGCTGATCGTAATCGACGGGAACTGGCCCTGGTGGCTGATCGAGAGCGGGCGGACCGGGTCTGTGGTCCAGGTCGCGAAGGTGGACAGTGGCACCTGATCGCCCGTCAGCGGCGATTTCAGATACAACTTGTTCAGCGTCTCGAGATCACCCTGCAGTTCCGGGAGGACCTCCAGGATCACCTTGTAGGTGTTGAGCTGGGTGAAATACTGCGTGACCTGCCGCTGTCCGAAGGCGTCATAGAGCGTGTCGTCAATCAACTGGGGCTGAATGCCGTAGCGGGCGGCGGTGTCGCGGTTGATCTTGAGCTGGACCGTCGTGCCCTGCGTCTGCTGGTCGCTGGCGACATCGCGCAACTCGGGCAGCGTTTGCATCTTGGCGAGGATCTTCGGCGCCCACTCGTTGAGCTCAGCGAGATCCGCATCCTGCAAGGTGAACTCGAACTGCGTGCGCGTTGGTCGGCCGCCGAGGCGGACGTCCTGGGACGCCTGCATGTAGAGGCGGGCGCCCTCGACCTTGTCGAACTGCGGACGAAGCCGCGCGATGATCTGTTGTGCCGAGGCCTCGCGCTCGTTGCGTGGCTTCAGGGTGATATACAGGGCGCCGTTGTTGCCGGCGCGGCCACTGCCGCCGATCACGCTGGCAACCGCCGCAACATCGGGATCGGACAGGACGATCTGGCCGAGCGCCTCCTGCTTCCTCTGCATCTCCTTGAACGAAATGTCCTGCGAGGCCTCGGAGGCCGCGGTGATCAATCCATTATCCTGCTGCGGGAAGAAGCCCTTGGGGATCAGGACGAAGAGATAGATCGACAGCGCGAGTGTCGCAAAGAAGACGGCAAGCGTGGTGCGCCTCCAGCTCAGCGCGATGTCAAGCACGTAAGCGTAACCGCGCAACAGCGCCTCGAACCCGCGTTCGCTCCACTGGAAGATCCGGCCGTGCTTGACTTCGCCATGCGCGCGCAGGAAGCGAGAAGCCATCATGGGGGTTAGCGTGAGGGAGACGAACATCGACACGAATATCGTCATCGCCAGCACGACCGCAAATTCTCGGAACAGTCGCCCGATGATGCCGCCCATCAAGAGCAGCGGGATCAGCACCGCAACCAGCGAGATGCTGATGGAGACGATCGTGAAGCCGATTTCCTTCGCGCCCCGGTAGGCTGCGGCCATGGGCGATTCGCCCTGCTCGACGTAGCGCGATATGTTTTCGAGCATGACGATGGCGTCGTCGACGACAAACCCGACCGCGATTGTGAGGGCCATAAGCGAAAGATTGTCGAGCGTGTAGCCCGCAACCCACATCATGGCGCAAGCGCCGAGCAGGGCGAGCGGCACGGTCACTGCCGGGATCACCGTCGCCCAGAAACTGCGCAAGAAGATGAAGATCACCATCACCACGAGGAAGACGGTGAGCAGCAGAGTGAACTGCACGTCATCTACCGAAGCGCGGATCGTTTGCGTACGATCGCTCATCAATTCGACCTTGATGGCGCTCGGAATTGCGGCGACCAGGCGCGGCAGCGTTGCCTTGATGCGGTCGACAGTCTCGATGACGTTGGCGCCTGGCTGCTTGAACACGACGAGGAATACGCCGCGCTTCCCGTTGGCCCAGGCGGCCTGCTTTGCGTCCTCAGGACCTCTGATCGCCTGCCCGATGTCCCGGATCCTCAATGGTCCGCCGTTGCGGTAGGCGACAATGACGTCGTTCCACTCCTTGGCGTCCGTCAACTGGTCATTGGCGTAGATCGTGTAAGCGCGCCGCTCCCCGTCGATGTTGCCCTTCGGACTGTCGACTGTGGTGATCGCGATCTGACTGCGCACGTCCTCCAGCGACAGGCCCTTGGCGACGAGCTTGGCCGGATCGATTTGGATGCGGATCGCCGGCTTCTGCTGACCGCCGATGAAGACCTGTGCGACGCCAGAAATCTGACTGATCTGCTGAGCAAGCTGGGTATCGGCGGTGTCGCTGACAGTGGTGAGCGGGAGCGTGTCCGACGTCGCGGACAGGATCAGAATCGGCGCGTCCGCCGGGTTGACCTTGCGGTAGGTCGGGGGCGAGGGCAGGTTCTTCGGCAACTGGCCGCCAGCGGCGTTGATTGCACTCTGCACGTCGTTGGCAGCAGCGTCGATGCTACGGTTGAGGTCGAACTGGATGGTGATCGACGCGGTTCCCAGATAGCTCGTCGAGGTCATTTGCGCGATGCCGGGAATCTGCGCGAATTGCCGTTCGAGCGGCTGCGCCACGGACGAAGCCATCGTCTCGGGGCTGCCGCCGGGCAGGTTGGCGGTGACCTGGATGGTCGGAAAGTCCACTTGCGGCAGCGGTGCGACCGGTAGCAGCGGATAGGCGACAAGGCCAACGAACAGAATGCCGGCCATCAGCAGCGAGGTGCCGATGGGATAGCGGATGAAAGGTGCCGAAATCCCGCCGCCCATCATTCCTGTCGTACCTTGCTCTCGGCCCGATCCGAGCTTGCCACCGTCGTCGAGACGAGACTTCCGGGTTGGACCTTGAACTGACCGCCGACGATGACCTGCTGGCCCGGACTCAAGCCTTCCTCGATGACAGACTGGCCAGCCATGGCATAGCTGACCTTGATCTTGTGCAGTTCGGCCTTGTTGTCCTGATTGACGCTGTACGCGTAGAGGCCGTTGGTGGAGCGCTGGACCGCTTCATCCGGAACCACGGTCGCATCCTTCAGCGTTCGCACCAGCAGGCGCGTCGAGACCGACTGGCCGGGCCACAATACGTGGTCCTTATTGTCGAACACCGCCTTGAGCCGGATCGTCCCGCTGGTTGTGTCGACCTGATTGTTGATGACCGCAAGCTTACCCTCGGCGAGCATATTCTTACCGTCCGTGGTGAAGGCGATCACCTTGAGCGCGCCGGCTTTCTGGCCTTCGCTGATATAGGGGAGCTGGTCTTGCGGCGCCGTGAAGATGACCGAGATCGGCTCGACCTGCGAGATCGTGACGATGCCCGTCTGCGTCGAGGCGTTCACGATATTGCCGATGTCGACCTGACGCAGGCCGGCGATACCGGTGATCGGTGCCTTGATCTGAGTGTAATCGAGCTGGGTCTGGGCGTTGGCGATTGCGGCTTCGTCGGCGGCGATTTGAGCCGTGAGCTGGGCGACTGTCGAGCGCTGGGTATCCACGCGCTGTGCGGTCGCAAACTCGCCGAGCCTCATGGCTCGCTGCAGCTCGAGATTGGCGTTGGCGAGGCTAGCCTCGTCCTGTGCCTTCTTGGCCTTCGCCTGGTCAAGCGCGGCTTGATAGGGACGAGGATCGATCGAGACCAGAAGCTCACCCTGCTTGACGATCTGGCCCTCCTTGAACTCGAGCTTGATGATCTGGCCGTCGACCCGGCTGCGGACCTGGACGGTGTTGAAGCCCTGAACCGTGCCCAGACCGGTCAGGTAGACTGGGAAGTCGGTCTTCTGCACCGCTGCGACGCTGACGGGGACAGCGGACGGGCGAGGGGCGCCCTTCTCCGCAGCCTGGGTTTTTCCAGCCTGGGACGAGCCAAACTTCTGCCAAGCATAATAACCCGCGGAGGCCACGGCCGCGATGATCAGAAGCCAGAGGATCGGCCGGGACTTTTTCATCGCGTCTCGTGTCGGCTCGTGCCCTCAGCTATGAATTAATGGGGCAATCGTGGAGTTCCATGGTGATGTATAATACACGCCAAGTTTCAGTGTAAACAGCACTATCGCTTGAGAAATCCTAAACAATTGGAAAGCTTTGCACCCGTTGGGCAGCGTCTGGCGCGTCGGTGTGCAGTGGGGCATTTCTCCAGGCCACGAGCCGGTCGGCGCGCCAAGTTTGCACAGCGCCGCAGCGGCGTACTCGGCGGACTACTCCACGCTGAGCTATGGTTCGGATTACCCAGCAAGAACGGTTCTAAGTCGGATAGGGGCCGCTGCGGTTGTCAGGGATTTCAGCATCGTCCATATCGGCGCCGCGATGAATGGAGCGCAGGATGGACGAGCTGAACGGCAAGCTGATCGCGTGCCAGATTCTGATCACGGGGTTGATCGCGCGTGTCGCAAACGAGCAGCGCGATCCCTTGCGCTTCCTCACCGATTTTCGTGATGAGATCAAAGCCGTCGTGAACGGCGTCCACATCGCCGGCATGGACAACACCGATCGCGTGCGCGCCGTCGCGCAGAAAACCGTCGACGAATTGTTCTCGCTGATGAAGCCGCCGAGCAGCGACTGAGAGTGCAACGATTGGTTTGCGTTGCCTCTCTAGAGCGAATCCAATGTTCGTTTAGAACGATTTCAAACTGCAGATTAGAATCGTTTTGATCTGGATTGATTCAAGGGTTCTCGCGAACGGCTCGCATTGACCCGCTATTTTGTGGCCGATACCAACAGCCCATCGTTCGTTCGAAGTGAATGAGCGAACAGGAATATGGGGCGTTTGGTAATGGGGCAGGTGGTCGCACCGAAATCGTTGCGTTCGGTCGCAGCATTCGATTCGTTGGATGAGAGGTTCGTAGGCGTTTCCGGCAAAAAGGTATCGGCAGTCGCGAGCTTGATCGCGGTGGCGTCGGTTTCAAGCGGCGCGCAGGCGCAGCAATCGGACCTGCCGCCGGTGACGGTCGATGCTCCGGTCGAGCGCCCGCGTCCGACGGCCTCGAGGCCCTCGCCTGAGCAGATCCGTGCCCGCAACGCGCTTCGCCGCGCCGCGCAGCGCCAGCAGGCGCAGCAGACGGCTCCCGCCACGCCCTCGGGCGCGCCCGACGGCAATCCCTATGCCGATCCGGCGGCGCCCTACAAGGTCGACCACGTCCAGGCCTCGGGCAAGTTTCCCGAGAAGATGCTGAACACGCCCAAGAGCATCACCGTGCTCAGCAAGGAAGTGCTCGAGGACAAGAACGCGACGACGCTGAAGGAGATCGGACGCTCGACCGCCGGCGTGACGCTCGGCTCGGGCGAGGGCGGCAACGCGTTCGGCGATCGCTTCTTCATCCGCGGCTTCGATGCACGCAATGACGTCTTCATCGACGGCATCCGCGATCCCGCCGTGTCCATCCGCGAGAACTTCTTCACCGAGCAGATCGAGATTCTGCGCGGACCGGCATCTTCCTATGCGGGCCGCGGCACCGCCGGCGGCGCCATCAACATCGTCACCAAGCAGGCCGGCGACGTCAATTTCAAGCGCATGGACACCGAGTTCGGCACCGATCAGACCAAGCGCGTCACCCTGGACGTGAACCAGGTGATCGATCCCACCTTCTCGGTGCGCACCGGCGGCCTGTTCCAGGACGCCAACGTCGCCGGACGCAACTACGTCACCGACAATCGCTGGGGCAGCTTCATCTCGACCAAGTACACCCCGACCAGCGACATCAAGATCACGACGAACTACGTCCATACCGATCTCAGCGGTTATCCCGATTTCGGCGTGCCTTATTACAAGCAGGGCAACGTTCCGGTGACCTCGGCGGGCATTCCGCGCGAGAACTGGTACGGCTTTCTTAATCGCGATTTCCAGACGGCGCGGCAGGATTTCGGCACCGGAACGATTGAGTACAAGGTCAACGAAGCCATCACGCTGACCAGCAAGGTGCGCGGCGAGCACTCGCTGCTCAACTACATCGGCACGCTGCCGCAGAACCCGAATACCACCAATCCCAATCCGCTGCTCTGGACGACCACGGCGAGCGCGCAGAGCCGCTATCAGACCGTGGACGTATGGGCCAACCAGAACGAGGCCACGTTCAAGCTCGACACCGGCGGGGTCAAGCACACCGCCGTGTTCGGCGTCGAGTATTCGAACGAGAACGTCTCAATCGACCGCTACGCGGGCTTGGCGTCGGAACTGTCCGGCTCCGCTTTCACCAGCAACGGCGCTGTCCAGAACGTCAATCTCTATTCACCCCAGTATACCAACATTCCTTTCGGCACGCCGTCGCTGACCGGAAATCCGACGCGCTATGGCGTCAACACCACCAGCGTCTATGTCATGGACACTGCGAACTGGCAGGACACAATCATCGTCAATGGCGGCGTGCGTTACGACGGCTACAGCCAGAGTTCGTCCACCAACGCGGCTTATCTGAAGCAGAATGCCGATCTGGTGAATTACAACGTCGGTGCCGTCTACAAGCCGATGCCGATCGGCAGCCTTTATGCGGCCTATGCGACCTCGGCGAATCCGTTCGGATCGGAGCTTGATGCGACCGGTACCGACTACGGCGGCGTTCCGCCCAACACGGCCGTCCTGCTCGGGCCCGAGCGCAACAAGGCGATCGAACTCGGCACCAAATGGGAGCTCGCTGACCGCCACCTGCTCGTGACCGGTGCATTGTTCCAGACCACCAAGGACAATGCGCGCGAGACCGTCAACGGCTTGTTGACGTCGGGCGCTGCCTACAGGATCCAGGGCATCGACATCGAAGCCGAGGGCAAGATCACCGATCGCTGGAGCATCTTTGGCGGCCTGGTGCTGATGCAGTCCAAGGTCACGCAGAGCGGCGTCGCTTCGAATATAGGCTTGCAACTTGCCAACATCGCTCACCAGTCGTTCAGCATGCTGACCAAGTACAAGTTCGACGGGGGGTGGGAGCTCGGCGGGCAGGCGGTCTACCGCTCAAAAGTCTATGGCGGCACGTTCGCGGCCAACACCAACGAGCTGCCGAGCTACTGGCGCTTCGACGCGTTCGTCGAGAAGAAGATCGACCAGAACTGGACGATGAAGTTCTACGCGCAGAACCTCACCAACAAGCTCTATTACGACTCGTTCTATCGCAGCAACGTGCCGTTCGTGGCGGTTGCGCCGGGACGGGCATTCTACGTCGTAACGACAGCGAAGTTCTGATCATGTTGACCTGCCTACCTGGCGTTCTCAGCAAGGATGATGTGGCGGATTTCCGCCGCATCATGGACGCCAGCGAATGGGAGGACGGCCGCTCCACCGCCGGCGCGCAGTCGGCGATGGTCAAGCGCAACGAGCAATTGCCTGCGGACGGCGAGGTCGCGCGCAAGCTGGGCAACCGCATCATCTCGGCACTGACCTCGAACCCGCGCTTCATTGCGGCGGCGATCCCGCTCCAGATCTTTCCGCCGCTGTTCAACCGCTATGCGGCGAGTAGCGGCCATCATTTCGGCCTGCACGTCGACAATGCTATTCGCGGCGACCGTCTGACCGGCCTTCGCATCCGCACAGACCTGTCGGTTACGCTGTTCCTCGCCGAGCCGGAAGAGTACGACGGTGGCGAACTTGTGATCGAGGACACTTACGGCTCGCACGAGGTCAAGTTGCCAGCCGGTGACTGCGTGCTCTATCCCTCGACCAGCCTTCATCTCGTCACTCCCGTGACGAGGGGAACGCGGGTTGCGTCTTTCTTCTGGCTGCAGAGCATGATACGGGACGATCAAGCCCGGAGCATGATCTTCGACCTCGACACCGCGATACAGGCGCTGGTGGAACGGCTCGGGCGTGACGATCCCGAAACGGTCAAATTGACGGGTATCTATCACAACCTCATTCGCTACTGGGCCGAAGTATGAAGACCATGACCTCAAGAGCAAGCCTGGCCGCCGCTGCGATGCTGGCGGTCGCCTGGCTCGCATCCCCTGTTTCTGCCCAGACACAGACCCCGCCGTCGCCGGCGACGCAGCAAACGGCTGCGCCGCCTGCGGCCAGCCCGGCTCCGGCAGCTGCCCCCTCGGCAGTTGCCCGCTCGGAAACTGCGCCCGCGGCCTCGGCCGCACCGCCCGTGGTCACAACGCCGGCGCCGGCAAAGTCCGAGTCCGCGGCCGGCGTTGCGCCTGCCATGAAGGAATTGTCGCCCTGGATGATGTTCATGTCGGCGGACATCATCGTGAAGGCGGTGATGATCGGGCTCGCCTTCGCGTCGCTCATGACCTGGACCGTCTTCATCGCAAAGTCGATCGAGCTGTCGGTCGCTTCCACCAAACTTCGTTCGGCCCTGAAGAAGATTGGGGACGCGCGCTCCCTCTCCGAAGCGCAGATGGCGCTCGGTGCCAAGGAGGGCATCCTGCCGTCCTTCCTGGCGGCGGCCCTGCGCGAGGCGCGGATGTCGGCCGGCCTGTCCAGCGATGCCGGCATCAAGGAGCGCGCTGCATCCAGCTTTTCCGAGATCGTGCGTGCGGAACAGCGCCGCATCCGGATCGGCATGGGCGTGCTCGCCACGATCGGCTCCACGTCGCCCTTCGTCGGCCTCTTCGGCACGGTCTGGGGCATCATGAACAGCTTCATCGGCATCTCGAAGTCGCAGACCACGAACCTTGCCGTCGTCGCGCCCGGCATCGCCGAGGCGCTGCTCGCCACCGCGATCGGCCTCGTCGCTGCGATTCCCGCAGTCATCATCTACAATCACTTTTCGCGCGTGACGAAGGGCTATCTCGAGCTCGTCAGCCGCGCCTCGGGCGCGGCGGGGCGGCTGCTCTCGCGCGATCTCGACCGCAGCCACGGCAGTGTGCATTCGCGCGCGGCGGAGTGAGCCATGGGTGTTTCGCTCGCAGACAACGACGGCGAAGACGACGATTTCTCGGAAACGCATGACATCAATGTCACGCCGTTCATCGACGTCATGCTGGTGCTGCTGATCATTTTCATGGTCGCAGCGCCGCTCTCGACCGTCGACCTGCCGATCGATCTGCCGACATCGAGCGCGACGCCGCAGAAGAAGCCGGACAAGCCGACTTATCTCAGCATCAAGCCCGATCTGACGCTCGCGATCGGAGAGAACCCGGTTCACCGGGCCGAGTTGATAGGGACGCTCGACGGCCTGTCAGACATGAGCAAGGACAAGTATGTCTTCCTGCGCGCCGATCGTTCGGTGCCGTATGGCGAGTTGATGGGAGTCATGGAGCTCTTGCGCTCGGGCGGCTATACGCGGGTGAAGCTGGTCGCGCTGGAAGGTGCTCCAGGGGCGCCCGCGGCAGGCCCCGCTCAGCCTTAAGGGCCAGTCATGTCGGACGAACTCAGACCATCCCGGAAGCTATGGATCTTGGCGGCCATGGCGGCGCTCGCGCTGCATCTGGGTGGGGCAGCGCTCGCGCTGGCTCACTTGCGCGTCGATGACGACGGCGACGGCCTTGGTGCGGTCGGCGCCGAGTTCGCCGTGGAGATGGCGTCGCCAAAGGCGCCCGAAACCGACCTTCCACCCGGGCCAGACAGCGAGGCCATGCAGGAGCAGCAGGCGCTTCCCGAGCAGAAGGCCGAGACCAAGGAAACGGAGCTTCCGAAGGATCAGGCACAGGAGGTCGAGGATCCCGACCGCGTCGTGACCGAGAACGACGCGAAGAAGCCGAGCGAAGACGATCCGAAGATTCAGGCGGTCGAGACTCCGGCCGCTGAAGCGTCGCCGAAATCGGTGGCGACCGCTCGTCAGACGCTGGAGGAGGACGCGCGCGAGGCCGAGAAGGCGATGGCGCCTGTCATCGGTATCGGCAAGGACATCCTGAAGCTGACGGCCGACTGGAACCGCAAGATCAGCGCGCATCTCACGCTGCACAAGGTCAATCCTGAAGGCAAGGTGCCCAACAACCAGAAGGTCAAGGTGAGCTTCGCCATCAACCGGAAGGGCAACGTGCTTTCAGTGGATGTCGTGGAATCGTCGGGGGACGCGGCCTACGATGCGGCAGCGATATCGATCGTCCGCAAGTCGGACCCCATTCCGCAGCCGCCTGCCGGACTGACCGACGACCGGTTCGAACGTACCGTCGACATCATCTTCACCCCGCCGGACGCGAAGAAGAAAAGGAGGACTCAGCGCCAGTAGAGCCGAATTCCGACGTAGACCACCACCAGACAGGCGAAGATCAGCGCCACCGGAAGGGGCCGTTTCTGGGGGCCGGCGAATGCCGATGCTGCGAAGGAGGCGGACTTCTTCTGCTTCGGCGCCGGGCGGCGGAATGCGGTAACGTTGTCCGCCGCCGTTTCGGGTGGGCGTGGGCGGACGTCCGGTGGGGTTCCTGCGCCGCCCATTTCGGCATAATAGGCCTTGTAGATCGCTCCGATGGTGGCCTCGGTGGCTTCGCCCTCGCTCATTTGCGCCAGCAGGTTCTTGTAGCTGGCGAGGAACTCCTGGGCCTCCGGCGGCAGTGCGGACGACCCGTTGAGCTTCGCCATCATCTTCCAGGTGGCAAAATCGGCACGGGCGCGGGTGTCGGCGCGTCGCGCGATGAGCATATCGGCAGCTTTGACCAAGTCGGCCTCTGGCCCTTCGGCTGGTGTTCGGGTGTCGCTGTTCAACTACGCGTTGCCGGTCAGGAAGAGAACAGCCTGAATCACATAACCGGTCAACGTCCGCAGTATTGCGGAAATAACATCAAGATTTAGACCGAACTGGGAACCTGCAAGCGGCAGCAGGATCAACAGGCTGATCAGGATTAGCATTCCGAACGGCTCGAGCCGGGCCAGCGGCACGGCGAGGGGGCGGGGCAGTAGCCCGACCGCGACCCGCCCGCCATCGAGCGGTGGGATCGGCATCATGTTGAAGACGGCCAGCACCGCGTTGATGATGAGCGCATTCTTGAGGTTGTCGGCAACCCATTTCGCCGCGCTCGCGGGCACCAGGGGCAAGGCATGGAAGGCGAGAGCGGTGGCGAGCGCCAACAGGATGTTGGTCGCCGGCCCGGCGAGCGCCACCCAGACCATGTCCAGCCTTGGATTGTTCAGCTTACGGAAGTTCACCGGCACCGGCTTGGCGTAGCCGAACAGGAACGGTGAATGCGCGAACAGCAGCATGGCCGGCAGGATCACGGTGCCGAACGGGTCGATATGCTTGATCGGGTTGAAGCTGACGCGGCCGAGCTGCGAGGCCGTGTTGTCGCCCAGCCGGTCCGCGACGAAGGCGTGCGCGGCCTCGTGGAAGGTGATGGCGAGCACGAGCGGAAGAACCCATACCGACAAGTCATAAAAGGATATATTCACAGCTCATCCGTTCCGGTTCGGCGCGCGCGCTTTGCAAAGCAGGCCGTATAGGGCCGCAACCCTTTACGATCTACCTTATATGGCGCCGAATTCCGAAATTGCCCGTTGCAAATGGTCCGCCAGCAGTGCGGCCGGTCGCGACAGATTACGCGCGCGATGGAGGCGGATGTCCGCGGTCGGCAGCGGCGGCAGGCTGTCGCGCAGGACGCGCAGGCGAGGAGGCAGGGTGCCCACCTTCACGACCGTGATTGCGAGGCCCTGTGCCGCGATCGCTACCACCGCCGCAAGTGTCCGGCTGACGAAGGCAAGGCGCCACGGCCGGGCGGCCGCATCGAGGGCCTCAATAGCCCATTGCCGGAACAGGCAGCCCGGCGGATAGAGCGCGACGGGCAGGATGTCGTGCGGTGCGGCGACCGGGTATGACGCGCCTGCGGCCCAGACCGGCCGCTCGCGCCGCAGCAGTTCGCCGTCGCCGTGTCCTTCCGGATGCATGGCAATGACGAGATCATAAGCTTCGCCGAGCCGGGCCGGCATCGTGGCGGTTAGCCGGTATCTATCTCGACCCGGATCTCCGGATAGCTTCTGGCAAAGTACGCAAGCAAAGGTGGAATGACGATTGTACCGTAGTCGTCCATTGCCCCGAGGCGGACGACGGCTTCGCGCCTGCGCGGGCGGAGCGCATCGACTGCCTCTGCATTGAGGTCGAGAAGCCGCTTGGCATAGACAAGCAGCTCCTGACCCGCTGCGCTCAGTGCCACGCCCGACCTCGTGCGATGGAACAGCCTGACGTCCAGCCGGTCTTCGAGACGTTTGATCTGGACACTCACCGCCGATTGCGTGCGGTTGAGGATCGTGGCGGCGCGCGTGAACGACCGATGCTCCGCAACGGCGAGGAAGGCCTTCAGAAGGTCGGGGTCGAGGTCGGCCGCGGTCATGACGAAAACTTATCCTGGAATTACGGAAATTCCATTCCCCGTTTCGGCGCGCCTCCTATGCTGTCCGCAAAGCCGTCGGGGAGGAGTCGTGGCCGAGATCCTTGGCGTTTTTGCTGCGGTGTTGTCGAGCGCGCTGGGTGGGACCTCCATCGGTGCCACGCGTTATCTCGTCGGGAGCATCGATCCGCTCGCGATCGGCTCGTTCCGCTTCGGCATCGGCTTCCTCCTGCTGTTGCCTCTCGCGCTGCTGCGCGCCGATCACTGGCCCAAGCGAGAGGACTGGGCCGCCGCCGTCGGCCTCGGAATTCTATTCTTCGCCCTGTTTCCGATCCTGTTCAACGCCTCGCTGATCTTCACGACCGCCCCGCGTGGCGCGCTTGCGTTGTCGACGCTTTCTTTGTTGTCGCTCGTGATCGGGGCCGCTCTCGGCGCCGAAGCCCTGACCTGGCGCAAGTCGGTGGGTGTCGTGATCGCGACGTTTGGCGTTGCGGTGGCGCTTCTCTCCGATCTGACTTCGGCCCCGTCGGGAGCCTGGCGCGGAGATCTCCTGATGACAGCGGCTGCGCTGTGCATGGCGCTCTATGGCATCTGGTCGAAACCGCTGATCCGCCGCTCCAGCTCGATCGCCTTCACGACCATCAGCATGGCGGCGGGTGCTGCCTGCTTGATCCTGCTCTCCTGCGTCCGCGGCAGTTTTGCCCCGGTCGCGAACTTCGGTGCGCCGCAATGGCTGGCGGCGCTCTATCTCGGCGGCTTCGGTGCGGCGCTGACCTTCCATCTCTGGGCCTTCGCTCTGGAGCGGACGACGCCGACGCGCGTCGCGATCTCAGTGACGGTCAATCCGATCACGGCATCGCTGGTCGGAGCCTGGCTGCTGAACGAACCGCTGCGCTGGAATCTCGCGGCGGGCATCGTTGCGGTCTTTGCCGGGATCTGGATATCGACGACGACCGGACGGCGCGATCGGCCGGGAGGCGCGTCCGCCTCACACCAGACCTGACGTTATGTCGGGATCGTTCCCGGATATTGCACCAATCCGTCATCGACCTTCACCCAGGTGAGCTTCTCGCTCACCCAGATGTGCTCGGTCGGGGCGAAAGCATTGCGATCATCGAAAGTGGCGAGGGCGACCCCCGCCAGCGTTCCGTTGCGCCGCCATGCGAACAGGCGCGTGCCGCAGTGCTTGCAGAACACGCGGTCGATGTTCTCGGAGGAGGCGTAGCGTGCGGTCTCACCCTCGACGCTGAGCGCGCGCTGATCGAACTGCGCGCGGGCGAAGTAGGGCGAGCCCATCGCCTTCTGGCAGATGCGGCAATGACAGATGCGGACGTTGAGCGGCTCGCCTTCCGCCTTGAACCGCACCGCGCCGCACAGGCATCCGCCTTCCCGGATCATGATGACCTTAATAGGTTGCGCGCCCACCCGAAATGTCGAACACCGCGCCGGTCGAGAATGCGCAGTCCTCGGATGCGAGCCAGGCGACCATCGCGGCGAGCTCTTCCACGAGCACGAAGCGGCCTTTCGGGATCTTCGACAGCATGAAATCGATGTGTTGCTGAGTCATCTGGTCGAAGATTGCGGTCTTTGCCGCCGCCGGCGTCACCGCATTGACGAGAATGTCGTGTGCCGCCAGTTCCTTGCCGAGCGATTTCGTCAGCGCGATCAGGCCGGCCTTGGAGGCCGAATAGTGTGCGGCGTTGGGGTTACCTTCCTTGCCGGCGATCGAGGCGATGTTCACGATGCGCCCGTATTTCTGCTTGAGCATCACGGGCACGATCGCCTTGCTTACGATGAACGGGCCGTCGAGGTTGATGCGCAACACCTTGCGCCATTCCTCCAGGTCGGTCTCCCAGACCGGCTTGTTGACACCGGCGATGCCGGCATTGTTGACGAGAATGTCGATCTTCCCGAAGGCGGCCAGAGTTGCATCGCGGGCCTGATCGACTGCCTGGGTGTCGGTGACGTCGACCTTGAAGACTTTCGTCTCGCCACCGACTTCGCTTGCCGTCTTCTCCGCCAGCGTCGAGTCGAAGTCCCAGATCGCGACCTTTGCGCCCGAGGCGACGAAGCGCTCGGTGATGGCGCGGCCAAAGCCCTGCGCACCGCCGGTGACAATGGCGACGCGGCCGTCGAGATCGATCTTGTTCATGCCGGGTGCCCCTGGGGTCAGAGCATGTAGCCGCCGTCGACCACGAGGTCGACGCCGGTGGTGAAGGCGCTCTCGTCGCTGCCGAGATAGACCGCCATGGCCGCGATCTCCTCGGCGGTGCCGAGCCGCCCCATCTTCTGGCGGGAGATGAACATCTCCTTGCCCTGCGGCCCTTGTGCTGCGGCGCGGTCGAGCATCGAGGGCGTCTCGACGGTGCCGGGACAGATCGAGTTGCAGCGGATGCCCTTGGTGATGAAGTCGAGCGCGACCGCACGCGTCAGCAGCGACACCGCCGCTTTTGATGCGCTGTAGACGTAGCGATTGGCGGGCGGCCTCAAGGCCGCGCAGGACGAGATGTTGACGATGCTGCCGCCGCCCCCCGCAAGCATCTCCGGCAGGAACGCCTTGATGGTCCGGTGCATCGACTTGACATTGAGGTCGAACGAGAAGTCGAAATCCTCTTCGGAGCAGTCCAGGATGGTGCCGTGGTGCACGAAGCCGGCCGCGTTGAGCAGGATGTCGATCCTGCCGACGCGCTTGGCGAACGCATTGACCTCGGCGGTGTTGCGGACGTCGAGCTTGGCGACTTCAGTGATGCCTTCCTTGGTCAGGGTCGCGATCCCGGCCTCGTTGATGTCGGTGGCGATGACGGTTGCGCCCTCGCGCGCGAACGCGATGGCGCAGGCGCGCCCGATTCCAGCCGCAGCAGCCGTGACGACGGCGCGCTTGCCCTTGAGGCGGTCTGCCATTTTGTTGTTCTCCTCACCCTGAATCTGATGGCTGTGTCGTCATTGCGAGCGAAGCGAAGCAATCCAGAATCTTGCCGCGGAGGGCGCTCTGGATTGCTTCGTCGCTTCGCTCCTCGCAATGACGGTGTGGCTTCTAGTGATTATCCCGCGCCACGCCAAACGTACCGGCGACGTTCTGATAGCGGGTGGCGAGCTCCATGCAGGCGCCGGTCGATTGCTGGCCGACGGTGTTGCGGTAGATCTCCTGCCACGGCGTCTGGTTCGGCGGGTGCTTGAAGCCGCCACTGGCCTTGAGCTCGGCATGCCGCTTCTTCAGCTCCTCGTCCGAGATCAGGATGTTGGCACTGCCCTTGTTGAGATCGATCCGCACCGTGTCGCCGGTCTTGAGGATCGCGAGACCGCCATTGGCGGCGGCTTCCGGCGAAGCATTGAGGATCGAGGGCGAGCCCGAGGTGCCGGACTGGCGGCCGTCACCGATGCAGGGCAGGGACAGGATGCCGCGTTTGATCAATGCTGCCGGCGGCTGCATGTTCACGACCTCGGCGCCGCCGGGGTAGCCGATCGGACCGGTGCCGCGGATGAACAGCACGCAGTGCTCGTCGATGTCGAGCGCGGGGTCATCGATCCGCTCGTGATAGTCCTCAGGTCCTTCGAACACGATGGCGCGGCCTTCGAAGGCGTTCGGGTCCTTCGGATTGCTGAGGTAGCGGTCGCGGAACTCCTTGGAGATTACGCTGGTCTTCATGATCGCGGAATCGAACAGATTGCCCTTCAGCACCAGGAAGCCGGCGTCCTTCACCAGCGGCTTGTCGTAGGCCCAGATCACGTCGTTATCAGGCGCGGGCGCATTCCTGCAATTCTCGCCGATGCCGCGGCCGTTGACCGTGACTGCATCCTCGTGGATCCGCTTGTGCTTCATCAGCTCGCGCACCACGGCCGGCACGCCACCGGCGCGGTGGAATTCCTCGCCGAGATAGAAGCCTGCCGGCTGCATGTTGACGAGCAGCGGCACGTCATGGCCGACCTTCTGCCAGTCCTCGATCGAAAGCTCGACGCCGATATGGCGGGCCAGCGCATTGATGTGGATCGGCGCATTGGTCGAGCCGCCGATCGCGGAATTGATCACGATGCAATTCTCGAACGCCTTGCGGGTCAGGATGTCCGAAGGCTTCAGATCCTCCCAGACCATCTCGACGATGCGCTTGCCCGTCTCGTAGGCGATCTGGCCGCGCTCGCGATAGGGTGCGGGGATTGCCGCACAGCCGGGCAGGGAGAAGCCGAGCGCTTCGGCAAGCCCGTTCATGGTCGAGGCCGTGCCCATCGTGTTACAATGGCCGACCGAGGGCGCCGAGGAAGCCACGATCTCCATGAACTCTTCATAGTCGATCTCGCCGGCGGCAAGCCGCTCGCGCGACTTCCAGACGATGGTGCCGGAGCCGGTACGCTCGCCGGCATGCCAGCCGTTCAGCATCGGTCCGCCCGACAGCACGATCGCGGGCAGGTTCACGGTGGCCGCCGCCATCATGCAGGCCGGGGTGGTCTTGTCGCAGCCGGTGGTCAGCACCACGCCGTCGAGCGGATAGCCGTAGAGGATTTCGACGAGGCCGAGATAGGCGAGGTTTCGGTCGAGCGCCGCGGTCGGGCGCTTGCCGGTCTCCTGGATCGGATGGGTCGGGAATTCCATCGCAATGCCGCCGGCTTCGCGGATGCCCTCACGGACGCGATGGGCAAGCTCGATGTGGTGGCGGTTGCAGGGAGAGAGGTCGTTGCCGGTCTGGGCGATGCCGATGATCGGCTTGCCGGACTGCAGCTCGGCGCGGGTGAGGCCGTAGTTCAGGTAACGCTCCATATAGAGCGCCGTCATGCCCGGATTGTGCGGGTTGTTGAACCATTCTTGCGAGCGAAGATGGCGGCGGGAGCCGTTGCTGCCGGCGGCATGCCCATTGGTTGGCTTCTTTGTCATTGGTTTCTCCTGCAATGCAAACGCACCGGCGTCCGTCTCACGGTAGCGGCATGTGCGATGCCCAACGGCGCGAGCGATGATCTGCCGTCCCGCTGGCGGGGTCGTTTCCTCATAAGTGCAATACTAGTCGTGGCTACTTGGTAACGCTATCATTTTGTTCGCTGCGCCCGCGGCGGAAGTGGCCGGCCTGCTGTCCGCACGTCGTGCTGACGAGCTTTGCCGCTCGATCACCTTGAAGCCGAGATCGAGCACCGCCTGCTCCGGCCGCCGCCCTTCGATGGCGTTGATCAGCATGGTGGCGGCCGTCTTCCCCATCTCGTAGCGGTTGGTGCGGACGCTGGTGAGAGTGGGGACGGCGGAGGCCATGAATTCGAGGTCGTTGAAGCCGACGATCGCGATCTGCTCGGGGACCTCGATCTCCCGGCGCCGGCATTCGAACAGGACGCCGAGCGCGAGGTCGTCGTTGGCGCAGAACACCGCGTCTATGTCGGGCTCGCGCGCCAGAAGATCGGTGAACAGCGCGCCGCCGAGCGTCACGGAGGTTGGCGTCGCCGTCGTGACCACGAGACGCTGATCGAACAGTCCGGCGTCCTTCATCGCCGAGACATATCCGTCGAGGCGCCGCTGCACTCTGGGATCCATGCGTGCGCCGACGAAGCCGATCTTGCGGTGGCCTTGTTCGAACAGGTGCGCTATCGCGGCGCGGGCCGCATCGTAGTGTGAAAAGCCGATCATCATGTCGACCGGATCCGGACCGATCTCCATGATCTGCACGATCGGGCAGTCTGCGGCCTCCAGCATCGCGCGGGACTCGGCTGTCTGGTCGATGCCAGTGACGATCAGCCCGGCGGGTTTCTGCGCCAGAAACAGACGCAGCAGCTTCTCTTCCTGGAGAATGCTGTAGCGTGTGTTGGACAACTGGATCGAGTAACGGCTGCCTTCGGATGCATCATAGATGCCGCGCAGCACATCCGAGAACACGTTATTCGTGAGGGAGGGGATCAATACACCGATGACTTCGGTGCGTTGCGAGGCCAGCGCGCGGGCCGCAAGGTTGGGCACATAGCCGAGCTCCTTCGCGGCACTCTCAACCCGTGTCCGCTTGGCGACGGACAGAGCCTCCGGATTGCGGAAGAAGCGGGACGCGGTAATCGGGCTGACGCCGGCGAGCTCGGCCACTTCGGCCAGCCGGATTTTGCCTGACTTGGTGCGTTTTCGACCCATTTGCTGCTCTTAACACAGTCAGTCCTGCAAACAAAGGAACGTTGACAGCGCTACCAGCAACGACTAACCAAAGACAAATTGCCAAAACCGCACAAACTACCGACAATGTCGCCCGCTAAGATCGGGCTTCGTTCGGTGAAGTCTGAAAAAACAAGACGGTCGCGGCGCTTGGAGGCGTCGTGGACTTTCGAGGAGGGAGCTAGATGTCGTCTGTGCAAATCCGCGACGTGCGGAAATCGTTCGGCAATTTCGAAGTCCTGCACGGCGTGACGATACCGATCGAGGACGGCCAATTCGTCGTCCTGGTTGGTCCCTCCGGCTGCGGCAAGTCGACGCTTCTGCGCATGCTCGCCGGTCTCGAGAACATCACCTCCGGCACGATCTCGATCGGCGATCGCGTCGTCAACAATGTCCAGCCCAAGGAGCGGGACATCGCGATGGTGTTCCAGAACTACGCGCTCTATCCGCACATGACGGTCGCCGACAACATGGGCTTCTCGCTGAAGCTGCGGAATGCCAGCGCCGACGAGATCAACAAGCGCGTCAAGCGCGCGGCCGAGATCCTGGCGCTGTCGCCGCTGCTGGACCGCTACCCGCGCCAGCTCTCCGGCGGCCAGCGCCAGCGCGTCGCCATGGGGCGCGCCATCGTGCGCGATCCGCAGGTGTTCTTGTTCGACGAGCCTTTGTCGAACCTGGATGCCAAGCTGCGCGTCGCCATGCGCACCGAAATCAAGGAACTGCACCAGCGGCTGAAGACGACGACCGTCTACGTCACCCACGACCAGATCGAGGCCATGACCATGGCCGACAAGATCGTCGTCATGCATGACGGCATCGTCGAGCAGATGGGCACGCCGCTCGAGCTCTACGACAAGCCCGACAACCAGTTCGTCGCCGGCTTCATCGGCTCGCCCGCAATGAACTTCCTCAAGGGGCATGTGCGCGTCAATGGCGTTGCCACCTTCGAGGGACCGAACGGCGTCAAGCTGCCGCTCAAGACGGCGCCGACGGCGTCCGACGGCCGTCCCGCGGTCTACGGCGTGCGGCCGGAGCATTTCACCATCGCCGACGATGGCGCCGAGGCCGAGATCATCGTGGTCGAGCCGACCGGCTCGGAGACGCAGGTGTTCGCCAAGGTCGGTGGCGAGCAGGTGGTCGCGGTCTTCCGCGAGCGTCACCAGTTCAACCCGGGTGACAAGATACGGCTGAAGCCCGACCCGGCGCTGGTGCACTTGTTTGACGACGCGACGGGGAAACGCCTCAACGCGTAGCGCATAAAGCAACAAAGCATAAGACGACAAAAAACATCACAGGGAGGACGACATGCAAGACTTTACCCGCCGAACATTGCTTCAAGGCGGAACGGCACTGGCTGCGACCGGCATGCTGACCGGGCCGGCACTGTTCGACTTCGCCAGGGCCTGGGCGCAGAGCGCGCCCTGGAAAGCCGAGCCCGGCGCCAAGCTGACCGTGATGCGCTGGAAGCGCTTCGTGCCGGCGGAGGACGATGCGTTCAACGCAATGGTTGCGGCCTTCAAGGCTGCGACCGGCACCGAGATGAACGTGTTCAGCGAATCCTTCGAGGACGTGCAGCCGAAGGCCTCGGTTGCAGCCAACACCGGTTCGGGGCTCGATCTCGCCTGGGGCCTGCACACGCTGCCGCAGCTGTTCCCGACCAAAGTGCTGAAGATGAACGACGTCGCCGATTATCTCGGCAAGAAATACGGCGGCTGGACCGACGCGGCCGCCAAGACCTGCAAGCAGGGAAATGACTGGCTCGGCATCCCCGTCGCGACCAACGGCGGTTACATGACGTACCGCAAGTCGGCGCTCGACAAGGCCGGCTTCAAGGAATTCCCGAAGGACTTCCCCGGCTTCCTCGAGATGTGCAAGGCGCTGAAGGCGAACAACACGCCGGCCGGCTTCGCGCTCGGCCACGCATCGGGCGACGGCAATTCGTGGCTGCACTGGGTGCTGTGGGGGCATGGCGCGTACACGGTCGACCAGAACGACAAGATCGTGATCAATTCGCCGGAGACGGCGAAGGCGCTGGAATACTGCAAGGCGCTGTACGAGAGCTTCATCCCGGGCACTGCGTCCTGGAACGACTCCTCCAACAACAAGGCGTTCCTCGCTGGCGAACTCTATTGCACAGCGAACGGAATCTCGATCTACGTCGCCGCCAAGACGGATGCGAGCAAGAAGGAGCTCGCTGCGGACACCTATCACGCGCTCTGGCCGGTCGGTCCGGTCGGCAAGCCGACTGAGCTGCAGCTGGCGCTGCCGATCCTCGCGTTCAACTTCACCAAGTATCCGAACGCGGCGAAGGCATTCGTCGCCTTCATGCTGGAGAAGGAGAACTACGAGAAGTGGCTGGATGGCGCGCAGGGCTATCTGACGCAGACCTTGAACGCCTATGAGTCCGCGCCGATCTGGACAGCGGATCCCAAGAACGCCGTGTTCGCACAGGCTTCAAAGCGCACGCTGCCCGCGTCCGGTATCGGCACGGTCGGCGAGAAGGCGGCAACCGCGATCGCCGACTTCATCGTCGTCGACATGTTCGCCAATTACTGCACCGGCACCAAGGATGCGAAGGGTGCGATGGCGGAAGCCGAGCGCCAGCTGAAACGCATCTATCGCTGACGGTCACCGGGCGGGCGGCCCTCCGGCCGCCCGCCCGTCAATATTTTTGATCAGGGATATCGGGCATGGCTGATGTCGCAATTCCCCGGGCCAAGCCTCAGTTGAGCGAGGACAGCGCCTGGATCCAGCTCAAACACAATCGCAACTGGCTCGGCTTCTGGTTCATGGTGCCGGCCATGGCGTTCCTGATCTTCTTCCTGGCTTATCCGCTGGGGCTCGGCATTTGGCTGTCCTTCACGGACACCCGCATCGGCAGGGTCGGGCAATTCGTCGCCACCGAGAACTATGAGTGGCTCTGGGACGACTCTATCTTCTGGTTGTCGGTATTCAACACGCTGCTCTACACGTTCGTCGCCAGTGCCTTCAAATTCGGCATCGGGCTCTATCTTGCGCTGCTGCTCAACGAGCATATGCCGTTCAAGGCGATGCTGCGCGCCATGGTGCTCATCCCCTTCATCGTTCCGACGGTGCTGTCGGCTCTCGCCTTCTGGTGGATCTTCGACTCGCAATTCTCGATCATTTCCTGGTCGCTGAAGCAGCTCGGACTGATCAGCCAGAACATCAATTTCCTGGGGGACACCACCTGGGCGCGGATCTGTGTGATCTTCGCCAATGTCTGGCGCGGCGTTCCCTTCGTGGCGATCACGCTGCTTGCGGGATTGCAGACCGTCTCGCCATCGCTCTATGAGGCCGCAACGCTCGACGGCGCGTCGCGCTGGCAGATGTTCCGGCACATCACCTATCCGTTGCTGACGCCGATCATCGCGGTCGTGATGACGTTCTCGGTGCTGTTCACCTTCACCGACTTCCAGCTGATCTGGGCGATGACGCGTGGCGGCCCGGTCAACGCCACCCATTTGATGGCCACGCTGTCTTACCAGCGCGCGATCATTGCCGGGCAGCTGGGCGAGGGAGCCGCGATCTCCAGCGCGATGATCCCCTTCCTGCTCGCAGCCATCATGGTCTCGTGGTTCGGCCTGCAGCGCAGGAAATGGCAGCAGGGAGAGAACAATGACTGATCTGCCGACCAGGTCGATTGATCTCAAGGCCACCCTGTCGGCGTCCTCTCCGACCGCGGCGAAGGACGACCATAGCGAGGGCATGAGCTATCTGCAGTCGGTGCCGCGCAGGATGGTGACGCTGTATCTGCCGCTCACGATCATCGTGGTCGTCCTGCTGTTCCCGTTCTACTGGATGGCGCTGACGTCGGTGAAGCCCGACGAGCAGTTGCTCGACCTCGACAAGTACAATCCGTTCTGGACTTGGAATCCGACGTTCAAGCACTTTCACAAGCTTCTGTTCGAGAGCTATTACCCGCACTGGCTCTGGAATACGATGTACGTGGCCGTGTGCGCGACGGTGCTGTCGATCTTTGCGAGCGTGCTGGCCGCCTACGCGATCGTGCGGTTGCGCTACAAGGGCGCCAATCTCGTTGGCGGGCTGATCTTCCTCGCCTATCTGGTGCCGCCGTCGATCCTGTTCATTCCGCTCGCCACCGTCGTGTTTCAGTACGGCCTGTTCGACTCGCCGCTTGCGCTGATCCTGACCTATCCGACCATCCTGATTCCGTTTTCGACATGGCTGCTGATGGGTTATTTCAAGACCATCCCGTTCGAGCTGGAGGAGTGCGCGCTGATCGACGGGGCAAGCCGATGGCAGATCCTGGTCAAGATCGTGCTGCCGCTCGCGATCCCCGGCCTGATCTCGGCCTTCATCTTCTGCTTCACTTTGTGCTGGAACGAGTTCATCTACGCCCTGACGTTCCTGCAATCGACCAGCAACAAGACGGTCCCGGTCGCGATCGTCAACGAGTTCGTCGACGGCGACATCTACCGCTGGGGCTCGCTGATGGCCGGAGCGCTGGCCGGCTCGCTGCCGCTCGTGATCCTTTACGCCTTCTTCGTGGAGCATTATGTGTCGGCGATGACCGGCGCCGTGAAGGAGTGATCGCGGTGCTTGCCGAAGCGGCATCCGGAGCGGTGCGCTTCGGCCAATAAGAAGGAGTTAGGCTCTTGCACATTCTGGTTCTGGGCGCTGCCGGCATGGTTGGCCGCAAACTCTGCGAACGGCTGCTGCGCGACGGCCGGCTGGGCAAGAGCGACATCACCAAGCTCACCATGCATGACGTGGTCGAACCGAAGAAGCCGGAGAACGCCGGCTTCCCGGTCGAGACCATCTCGGGCGATTTCGCGGTACCGGGCGCGGCCGAAAAGCTGGTCGCCGGCCGCCCCGACGTGATCTTCCATCTCGCCGCCATCGTCTCGGGCGAGGCAGAGCTCGACTTCGACAAGGGGTATCGTATCAACCTCGACGGCACGCGGATGCTGCTCGACGCGATCAGGCTCGCGGGCGGCGGTTACAAGCCACGCGTGGTCTTCACGTCCTCGATCGCGGTGTTCGGTGCGCCGTTCCCGGATGCGATCGGCGACGAGTTCTTCCACACCCCGCTGCTCAGCTACGGGACCCAGAAGGCGATCGGCGAATTGCTGCTCGCCGACTATTCCCGTCGCGGCTTCCTCGACGGCATCGGCATTCGCCTGCCGACGATCTGTATCCGGCCCGGCCTGCCAAACAAGGCGGCCTCGGGTTTCTTCTCCAACATCCTGCGCGAGCCGCTGGCCGGCAAGGAGGCGATCCTCCCGGTGTCCGAGGACGTCCGCCACTGGCACGCCACGCCGCGCTCGGCCGTCGGCTTCCTTCTGCACGCCGGCACCATGGACCTCGCCGCCGTCGGCCCGCGCCGCAACCTGACCATGCCGGGCCTGTCGGCCACGGTCGGCGAGCAGATCGCCGCCTTGAAGCGGGTTGCCGGCGAGAAGGTCGCCGCGCGCATCAAGCGCGAGCCGGATCCCTTCATCGTCGGCATCGTCGGCGGCTGGCCACGCAATTTCGATCCGAAGCGCGCACGCGAGCTCGGCTTCACCACCGCCGAGAAGAACTTCGACGACATCATTCGCATTCACATCGAAGACGAGCTCGGCGGCAATTTCGTTCCCTGATCTCCGACTGGGCGGGCCCTGGTGATGGCGAGCGTTGCTTGCATCGGCGAATGCATGGTCGAGCTGAGGCAGGCGCAAGGAGGCGCATCTGCCGGGCAGGGCGGCGGCCTGTACTCACGGGGCTTCGGCGGCGACACCCTCAACACGGCCGTCTATCTGGCGCGGCTCGACATCAAGGTCGATTATTTCACCGCACTCGGCGATGACGGTCTCAGCGACGAGATGGTCGCGGCCTGGAATGCGGAAGGCGTCGGCACGCGGCGTGTCGTGCGGCTGGCAGGCAAGCTGCCCGGCCTCTACATGATCCAGACGGATGCAAAGGGCGAGCGCCAGTTCTTCCACTGGCGCGACAGCGCGGCTGCGCGGCAGCTGATGAGCCTGCCGGAGACCGACGAGATCCTCAACTCGCTGATGAGCTATGACGTCGTCTATCTCTCCGCGATCACGCTCTCGATCTACGACGCACCCGGACGCGAGCGGCTGCTCGCCGCGATCAAGCGCGCGCGCCTGCTCGGCACCCGCTTCGTGTTCGACACCAATTTTCGCGCACGCGGGTGGCCCGATCGCGACGTTGCGCGCGAGGTGTTTGCCGCGGCGCTTGCGACTGCCGACATCGTGCTGACCTCGACCGAGGATCTGCTCGCACTCTATCCGGGCGAGAGCGACGATCAACTGATGGCGCGCATTCCCAGCCCCGAGCTGGTGTTCCGCCTGGCCGAGCCGGTGAGCCTGCTACGCTTTCCCGGCGGGACCAGCGAGGTTCCGGCCGAGCCGATGACCAAGCCCGTGGTGGACACGACTGCCGCCGGTGACAGCTTTGCGGCCGCCTATATTGCGGCCCGCCTCGGCGGTTCCGATCCGGTCGAGGCGGCCCAGGCCGGGCATCGCCTCGCCGGCGTCGTGATTTGCTATCCCGGTGCCATCATTCCGGGCTATGCCATGCCGCCGAAGAAACGGCACCGGCCGGCGCCCTCTCGCCAAGCCACCAAGTGAATCGAGACCTAATGACCACGAGTGCCCAACAGAATCACCTCGTCGCCCTGTTCAAGGCCGCGACGGTCATTCCCGTCCTGACCATCGAGCGAATCCAGGATGCGGTGCCGCTGGCGCGTGCGCTGGTCGCCGGCGGCGTTCGCACGCTGGAGGTGACCCTGCGCACCCCCGTTGCGATCGAGGCGGCACGGGCGATGATGGCGGAGGTGCCCGAGGCGGTCGTCGGCATTGGCACGATCCTCAACCCGGCCGACTTCACCCGTGTCGAGAAGCTTGGCGTGGCGTTCGGCATCAGTCCGGGCCTGACCCCCGATCTCCTGAAGGTGGCGACCGACAGCTCCTTGCCCTTCGCGCCGGGCATTGCCACGGCCTCCGAGCTGATGATGGCGCTGTCCTACGGTTTCGACGTCGCCAAATTCTTTCCGGCCGAGCAGGCCGGCGGCATCAAGGGCCTGCGCGCCCTCGGCGGGCCGTTCCCGAACCTACGCTTCTGTCCGACCGGCGGGATCGGTGAGGCCAATGCGGCGACCTGGCTGGCCGAGCCCAACGTGGTCGCGGTCGGCGGGTCCTGGCTTTGCCCGCCGGCGGAGATCCGGGCTGGGAACTGGGCCGGCATAACTGCCATCTGCGAGCGGACAGTCAAGGCGCTGAAAGCCGCGTGAAGTCTTGCCAATGCTAGGCTAAGACTTAGCTCAGGAAGAGACCTCCAGGGAGAATGGACCATGACCGCCAGCATCGTCGGATGGGCGCATACACCGTTCGGCAAGTTCGACACGGAGACCGTGGAAAGCCTCGTCGTGCGGGTCGCCAATGAGGCGCTGGCCGACGCCGGCGTTTCGGCTGGTGATGTCGACGAGATCGTGCTCGGTCATTTCAATGCCGGCTTCTCTCCGCAGGACTTCACCGCCTCGCTGGTGCTTCAGGCCGACCCCAAGCTGCGCTTCAAGCCGGCGACGCGCGTCGAGAATGCCTGCGCGACCGGCTCCGCCGCCGTCCATCAGGGCCTGCGCGCGATTGCCGCAGGGGCCGCCAAGATCGTCCTGGTCGTCGGCGTCGAGCAGATGACGCGCACGCCCGGTCCGGAGATCGGCAAGAACCTGCTCAAGGCCTCCTATCTGCCCGAGGACGGCGACACGGTCGGCGGCTTCGCCGGCGTGTTCGGCAAGATCGCCAGCTCCTATTTCCAGAAGTATGGCGACCAGTCAGATGCGCTGGCGCTGATCGCAGCCAAGAACCACAAGAACGGCGTCGCCAATCCCTTCGCCCAGATGCGCAAGGATTTCGGCTTCGACTTCTGCCGCGCCGAGAGCGAGAAGAACCCTTACGTCGCCGGTCCCCTGAAGCGCACGGACTGCTCGTTGGTCTCGGACGGTGCCGCTGCGCTGGTGCTGGCCGACCCTGAGACAGCCAAAACCATGAACAAGTCGATCGGTTTCCGCGCCACCGCGCACGCCCAGGACTTCCTGCCGATGAGCAAGCGTGACATCCTCCAGTTCGAGGGCTGCACGGTCGCCTGGCAGCGCGCGCTGGAAAAAGCCGGTGTGACGCTCTCCGATCTCTCCTTCGTCGAGACCCATGACTGCTTCACGGTTGCCGAGCTGATCGAATACGAAGCGATGGGCCTGACGCCGAAGGGGCAGGGCGCCCGTGCCATCAAGGAAGGCTGGACGCTCAAGGACGGCAAGCTCCCGGTCAATCCCTCCGGGGGCCTCAAGGCCAAGGGGCACCCGATCGGCGCCACCGGCGTTTCCATGCACGTGATGACCGCGATGCAGCT
The DNA here is from genome assembly GCF_001424605.1 of Bradyrhizobium sp. Leaf396. Taxonomy (NCBI): domain Bacteria; kingdom Pseudomonadati; phylum Pseudomonadota; class Alphaproteobacteria; order Hyphomicrobiales; family Nitrobacteraceae; genus Bradyrhizobium; species Bradyrhizobium sp. Leaf396. The sequence goes on along the minus strand of NZ_LMQJ01000003.1, from coordinate 109,105 downwards.
GGCGGGGCAAGCGCCCGAAGGCATGCAGCTCAAGAATGCCAAGCTCGGCGGCATCTTCAACATGGGCGGTGCTGCCGTCGCCAACTACGTCTCGGTGCTGGAGCCGCTGAAGTAGGTCGCTCTGTGGGCTGGGCACGGGCGCCACGCGCCGTGCCCACCTCTTTGCGCTAAATCATGGTGGGCCTGCCTCGGCCAGCCTTAATGCTCCTGATTGATTTGCAGGGAATGCATCATGAGCACTGACTACGAAGACTCGCTGTCGATGGACGCACTCAACGATCGTATTGCGATCCTCGAGGACAATATTCGCCAGCTCATCGAGCAGGCCGCGGCGGCCTCGGGCGAGCAGAGCGAGTCGCGCATCGCCGACCGGATCACCCAGCAGAACGACGAGCTCGATCGGCTCCTCAAGATCCGCGAATCCCGTCAGAAGAAATAGCGGGCGACATCGCCGCACCGCGCATGCCGCCATACGCCGCCCGCCCTTGCGCGTGCGGCGGCGCTGCCGTTAGCTGGGACCGAAATCGCGAGGGCACCTGGGTCCCGCGCAATCGGGAGCGAACGATGGGGCCACTGAAGGGCGTCAGGGTCATCGACATGACCACCGTGCTGATGGGGCCCTATGCGACCCAGATGCTCGGCGACTACGGCGCCGACGTCGTCAAGGTGGAATCCCTGGAGGGTGACGTCACACGCCTGATCGGCCCGATGCGTCACGCCGGCATGGGTCCGGTGTTTCTCAACACCAACCGCAGCAAGCGCTCGATCTGCCTCGATTTGAAGAAGCCCGCCGGGCGCGAGGCCGTGCTGAGATTGCTGAAGGACGCCGACGTCCTCGTCTACAACGTCCGTCCGCAGGCCATGGCACGGCTGCAGCTCGGCTACGACGTCGTCTCTGCCATCAATCCCCGCCTGGTCTACGCCGGCGTGTTCGGTTTCGGCCAGGACGGGCCCTATGCCGCAAAACCCGCCTATGACGATCTGATCCAGGGCGCCACCGCGCTGCCGGCGCTGATGGCGCAGACCGGCGACGGCGTGCCGCGCTACGTGCCGAACGCGCTGGTCGACCGCATCGTCGGCCTCACCGCCGTCGGCGCGATCTGCGCCAGCCTCGTCCACCGCGACCGCACCGGCCGCGGCCAGCGTCTGGACATCCCGATGTTCGAGACCATGGCCGGCTTCGTCATGGGCGACCACATGGGCGGGCTCACCTTCGAGCCGCCGCTCGACAAAGGCGGCTATGCCCGCCACCTCTCGCGCGACCGCAGGCCGTACAAGACCTCGGACGGCTATCTCAGCGTCATCGTCTACAACGACAAGCAATGGGAGAACTTCTTCAAGGCCACGAAGCGCGACGATCTTCGCGCCGATCCCAAATTCGCAACCTTCGCCGGCCGCGCCGCCAATATCGACGTGGTCTACGCCGAGCTCGCTCGCATCTTCGAGACACGCACGACGGCGGAATGGATCGAGCTGCTCACCAAGGCCGACGTCCCGGTGATGCCGATGCACGACCTTGCCTCGATGTTGCACGACGAGCATCTTGAGGCGACGAACTTTTTCCCGGTGGTGAACCATCCAACAGAAGGCGAAATCCGCAGCATGAAGGTGACGGCGACGTGGTCAGAGACCGAAGCCGAGCCATCGCGCCTGGCGCCGCGGCTCAACGAGCATGGCGCCGAGATCCTGCGCGAGATCGGTTATTCCGCCGACGAGATCGCAGCCATGGTGCGCGACGGCGTCACGCGCTCGGCGCCGGAGGAGGAGAGGTAGGGATGACCACAGCTCTCTCATCCGTCATTCCGCGGCGCGACAATGTCGCGAGTCCGGAATCCATTCATGCTCGGCACATGCTGCGCGATGGATTCCGGACTCGGCCCTTCGGGCCGCCCCGGAATGACAGGAGGGCACCATGAGCTTCATCACCGGCGTCGGCCTCACACCGTTCGGCAAGCACGAAGGCTCGTCCTCGCTCGATCTGATGAGCAAGGCGGCGCAAGCCGCGCTGGACGATGCCGGGCTGAAGCGTTCGGATATCGACGGCATCCTCTGCGGCTACTCCACCGTCTCGCCTCACATCATGCTGGCGACCGTCTTCGCCGAGCACTTTGGCATCCGTCCTGCTTATGCCCACGCCGTGCAGGTCGGCGGCGCGACGGGGCTCGCGATGACGATGCTCGCGCATCACCTCGTCGAATCCGGCATCGTCCGCCACGTGCTCGTCGTCGCGGGCGAGAACCGCCTCACCGGGCAGAGCCGCGATGCCTCGGTCCAGGCGCTGGCGCAGGTCGGACATCCCGACTACGAGGTGCCGCTAGGGCCGACTATTCCTGCCTATTATGGCCTCGTTGCCAACCGCTATATGCACGAATACGGCGTGACCGAAGAGGACCTTGCCCAGTTCGCGGTGCTGATGCGCAGCCACGCCTGCACCCATCCCGGCGCGCAATTCCACGATCCCATTACGGTCGCCGACGTCATGGCCTCGAAGCCGGTGGCGATGCCGCTCAAGCTGCTCGACTGCTGCCCGGTCTCCGATGGCGGCGCGGCCTTCGTCATCAGTCGCGAACGGACCGGGCAAGCGGGCGTGCGCATCCGCGGCTGCGCCCAGGCCCACACCCATCAGCATGTCACCGCAGCTCCCGCCCTCAGCGAGCTCGGCGCCGAGATCTCGATCGCGCGTGCGAAGGACGCCGCGGGCCTGGCGATCTCCGACGTGCGCTACGCCGCCATCTACGACAGTTTTACGATCACGCTTGCGATGCTGCTGGAGGACCTCGGCCTTGCCGGGCGCGGTGAGGCTGCCGCCCGCGTTCGATCAGGCCATTTCGGCCGCGACGGCGCGATGCCGCTGAACACCCACGGCGGCCTGCTCAGCTACGGCCATTGCGGGGTCGGCGGCGCCATGGCGCATCTGGTCGAAGCGCATTTGCAGATGACGGGCCGGGCGGCTGACCGACAGGTGCGGGATGCGTCCATTGCGCTGTTGCACGGCGACGGCGGCGTGCTGTCCTCTCACGTGAGCATGTTCCTGGAGCGGGTGCGATGAGCGAGCGTCTGACGGACTGGACCAAGGGCGAAGAGGCGATCACCTACCAGACCTGCATCTCATGCGGTCACGTGCAGTATTTCCATCGCGCCTTCTGCGCGGCCTGCGGTGCATCCGGCCCGCGCGCGCAGCGCGCCAGCGGCAAGGGCAGGGTGTACGCGACCTCGCTGGTCTGCCGGGCCGCCACATCAGAGACGCGGGCGCACGTACCCTACAACATCCTGCTGGTCGATTGTGCAGAGGGTTTTCGCATGATGGCGCATGGCGACGACGATCTCGCCATCGGCGATTCGGTCACCGCAAGCTTCAAGCCCTTTGCCGGCCGGCTCGTGCCGTTCTTCACGAGGTCGTAGAGGGATTCGTCATTCGGGGGCGGTCATGCGACCGAGCCTGGAACGGGTATTCTGGGCCTGGCTTGTGCGAGAGCCACCCCGGAATGACGAAAGCACTAAAACTCCAACTAGCGCCCGTAGAACAAGATGCTGGCGATGACGAGCATCGCCGTCACCGCCAGCATATGCGCGAGCGCTCCCGAGGCCGCCCCCTTGGTGGCTTCCTTCATGCCTTTTTCTCCCTAGACTTGGGCGTGACTCACCGTTGTGCGGCTAGCGCACCCGATGGCCAATTGTTTTACTCGGAACACCCCATTTGCGAGTACTCGCCGCGCTTTGTCCCCACACGGCGAATATCGACTGTCTCAGGGTTGATCAGCAATGCGGCGGCAATTTGACTCCCTGATGTTGCTCCTGCGTCCACGCGCGCATAGAGTCATCGGGAAATTGTGCCCACGACGACAAGAAGCATCAAAAGCCCAGGGAAAACTTCAGCAAAATGGCCCGTATCGACTACAGCGACCCGTCCAAGGCATCCGACCGCACCCGCGAGCTCCTCGGCAAGAACCGCAATGCCAATATCTTCCGCATGATGGCGCACTCGCCGAGCTATCTCGAGCAGTACTGCCGCCTTGGCGGCGCCATACGCCACAAGGGCGAGCTCGACCCGATCGTGCGTGAGCTTGCGATCACCCGCACCGGAATTCTGTGCGAGGCTCCGTACGAGGTCGTCGCGCACAAGCGCATCGGCAAGAATGTCGGCGTCACCGACGAGCAGAACGAGGCGCTCGAGAACTGGCAGGCGGCGTCTTGCTTCGATGAGGTGCAGCGCGCCGCGCTCGCCTTCACCGACGAGATCGTGAAGCTGCGCAAGCCGACCGATGCGACGTTCAAGGCCATCGCATCGAAGCTGACGCCCGCTGCATTGGTCGAATTGCAGCTCTCGGTGGGCTTCTACATCATGACCTCGAAATTCCTGGAGACCTTCGAGATCGATCTCCAGCCCGTCACCGAAGTGGTGGGCTGAATCGACGCAAGCGGCGGGGAATGCCGATGACGATCGATGAATATGTGGCCTGGGCCGCGAGCATAGCGAAAGTCGACGAGCATCCGTCCAACGAGCGGCTGTCCTATCTCGGTCTTGGCCTTGCCGGCGAGGCCGGCGAGGTGGCCGACCACGTCAAGAAGCTCTTGCGAGACGGCTGGCTGGACCAGGCGGGCCTCGTCAATGAGCTCGGCGACGTCATCTATTATTGGGCCTGCTTGTGTGCGGCCACCGGGCAGCAGCCGTCCGAAGTGCTGAAGGCAAGTGCGGCGCGGATCAATCGCCGGCTGAGCGAGGCCGCGAGTCGTTGAGACCTTTTCCTGACGAGGCGGAGGAGCGTCGTTCTACGTCGACGTCAATATGTCGACCTTGGCGTTGGCGACGATCAGGCGGTCGGCCAGCAGCTGGGCCAGATTGCGCATGATGCATTCGCTGGCGCGCGGGTGCTGCTTGCGGAAGCGCTGGAAATCCTTCAGCGGCACTTCGTACGTCGTTGCTGCCAGGTCGGCGGACACATCGGCCGACCTTGTCGGCTCCAGCAGCGCCATTTCGCCGAACGCCATGCCGGCGGTGAGTGTCGCCAGCCGGATGCCGTCGGGCAAGGTGACGTGCACCGCGCCGCTGCGCAGGAAGCAAAGGGTATCGGCGGGGTCGCCGGCCGCGAGAATCTTCGCGCCGGATGGATAGGCCCTGATGGTGCAGAGCGAGGCCAGATCGGTCAGTTCTTCCTCGCTCAACCCTGTCAGCAGCGGTTGCTCGGCGAGCTCGGTGGTCTCGTGAAAATCGATCGAGCCGCCGTAGCGATACACGATCTGGTCTTCGGCCCATTCAATGGCGGTGTCGAGCAGGTAGAAGTCCCGGACGTTCTTCAGCTCCGCCGTCCATTCCCGCAAGGTGTCCCATTCCTTGGAGGCGCGCCTGACGCCTGACAGCACGACGGTCACGTTCAAGGCCGCAAGCTCCTCGAACGCTTCGGCGATCAGCCGCGCCCCGGCGCGCGTGGTCGAGGTGACGCGATGGAGATCGAAGATCACGAATTGCGGCCGCGGTCGCCCGGCGAGCCGCCGCGAGACGTAATCGACCGCGGAGAGCGACAGCGTGCCGACCAGCTCGATGATCCGCACTTCCTGCTCATGCGCCGCCAGGATTTCGCGCTCCTGAGGCCGGCGCACGCGGCGGGACGGGCTCTTGCCGATGTTGTAGTCCGCTATGACGGCGTTGCGGGCGTCATCGCTGCGGTTGAGCATGTGCAGGTCGTAATGCGAGGACAGCGCCTCGCAGACCTTGATGCCGCGCACGCTGTTGCCGTGCTTGTCGAGCTTCGGCGAATAGCTGCCGAGGCCGAGCCGGGCCGGGAGCGCTGCGAGAATGCCGCCGCCGACGCCGCTCTTGGCGGGAATGCCGATCCGGTAGATCCATTCGCCGGCATAATCGTACATGCCCGACGACGTCATCACCGAGAGCGTGCGCGAGATCGCGTAAGGCGTGAGCACCTGCTCGCCGGTCACGGGGTTAATGCCGCGGTTCGCGAGCGTCGCGGCCATCACCGCGATGTCCCGCGCGGTGACCAGCACTGCGCATTGTCGGAAATAGACGTCGAGGACGCCAGCGACGCTGTCCGAGATGACCGCATTGGTCTTCAAGAGATAGCCGATGGCGCGGTTGCGGTCGCCGGTCTGGCTCTCGGAAGCATAGACCGCCTCGTCAACGGCAAGGTCGCGGCCGGCAAAGCGGCTGAGGGCGGCACGGATCTGCTCGAAGGCCTCCGTGCCCCTGCTGTCGTAGATCAGCCCGGTGCAGGCGATCGCGCCGGCATTGACCATCGGATTGAACGGATGGTTCTCGGAGTTGAGCCGGATCGAGTTGAAGGGGTCCCCCGAGGGCTCGACCCCGATCGCGCTCTCGACCCTGCCGGCGCCAAGCAGGTCCAGCGCCAGCGCGAACACGAAAGGCTTCGACATCGATTGGATGGTGAAGGGCACCCGGCTGTCGCCGACCTCATAGACATGGCCATCCAGCGTCGCCAGGCTGATGCCGAAACAGGCAGGGTCCGCCTTGCTCAGCTCGGGAATGTAATCGGCAACGCTGCCTGAGGTCTCGGCCGAGAATTCACTGAGGCAATGGTCCAGAAACCGCAGCAGTGGCGGCTTCGAGCGGGTCCAGGCGGCGGCGAGAGGCGATTGCGGCTTCATCGCCCTCTGTTGTGCAACGCAATCAGGGTGCGCGCAACCCGTCCGGCACCTCGGGCTGGCGTCGGACCAGAAGAAGCGCGATCAAGATCGTCGGCAGCAGGATCCCGAGGCCGAGCAGCGTCACCTGCATCTGCGACAGCGGCATGATTCCGCCGCCGGGGGTCGCGACCACGAAGCCGCCGATCACCAGCAGCACGCGGATCGGCCATTCCAGCGCCCCTGCGGCGCGCAAATTGCCGACGAAGGGCTGGTAGCCCTGGATGCCACCGCAGATGAACAGCGTGCCGAAGGCGGCAAGGCCCATCAGGCCAAGAGCTGCGAGATATGGGTTCGGCCCTTGCAGCACCAGGGCCGGATTCAAGACGAAGAAGAACGGCAGGAAATAGATGATGCTGCCGACCCACATCGACTCCCAGCCGGTCTTCATCGCCGGCGAACCGGCGATGCCTGCGGCTGCGAAAGAAGCGATCGCGACCGGCGGCGTGATGGAAGACAGCATGCCCCAGTAGAAGATGAACATGTGCACCGCCATGCGGTTGAGCCCGAGCTTCTCCAGCGCCGGCGCGACCAGGATGGCGAGGAAGATGTAGCAGGCCGTCGTTGTCAGCCCGAGGCCGAGGATGAGGCTGGTCAGTGCGCACATCGCCAGCAGCAGGAAGGCGTTGTCGCCGGCAATATGCAGCAGGTCGTTGGCAAGGCTCGAGACCACGCCGGTCATCGAGAATGCGCCGATGAGGAGGCCGCAGCCGGCGAGGATACCAGCGAGCTCCACGAAGGTGCGCCCGTTCACCTCCAGGAATCTGCCGATCGTGGCAAATGTCCAGCGCGTGTCCTTGGAAAAGAACTGGTTGAGAACAAGCAGCAACGCGGTCGCATAGAATGGCGCGTGGCTCTCGCGCTTGAAGTAGAGCAGCATGACGATCAGGAGCGCGATGACGAAGACGTAGTACCAGCCGTCCTTGATCGTATCCATGATCCGCGGCAGCTCGGAGCGCGGAATGCCCTTCAGATTGTGGCGTGCGGCATAGGCATCGACCTGCATGAACAGGCCGATGTAGTACAGCACGGCCGGAATGACGGCGGCGAGCGCGACTTCGGCGTAACTGACATTGAGAAACTGCGCGATCACGAAGGCGGTGGCGCCCATCACCGGTGGTGCCAGCACCGCGCCGGTCGAGGCGCAGGCTTCGATCGCGGCGGCATAGGAGGCGCGGAAGCCGCTCTTCTTCATCACGGGGATGGTCATCGTGCCGGCGGTGAGCACGTTGGAGATGATCGAGCCCGACATCATGCCGAGCAGGCCGCTGGCAAAGATACAGACTTTCGCCGCGCCGCCGCGGAACGTGCCGCACAGCGCGAACGAGAGATTGATGAAGAATTTGCCGGCTCCCGTCATCATCAGCGCGGTGCCGAACACAAGGAAGCCGATCACGGTATCGGCGAAGGCCTGGATGGGGATGCCAAGCAGGCTTTCGCCGGACAGCACGTGATAGGCGGTCGCCTGCTCCAGCGTCGACTGCGTGCCGCGGAACGGTCCGAGCCAGCCGGCCTCGGCGAACAAGGGATAGACCGTGAAGGGAAAGACGCTCAGCAGCAGGCTCCAGCCCCCGGTGCGGCGCAGCGCCTCCATCAGCATCGCCCACATCACGAGGCCGGCGGCGATTACGCTGGTCGGCGCGCCGCCGAATTCCCAGCCGGCCTCCGCGGCCTTGCGCACATTGGTCATCAGCATGAGCGCCGCCGCGAAGGTCGCGACGAACAGGACGAGGTCATACCAGGGAATGCGATCGAGCGGCGCTCGTTCGGCCCCTGGGAAGATCAGGAACGTGAACGGCAGCATCAACGCGATCAGGAGGTAGAAATACTCCGTGTTGAGCTGGGTGTATCCGATGAAGAAGCGCAGCGAGAACTGCTGGTTGATGCACAGCAGGATGGTCGCCGCTGTCGCGCCGACCAGCGCCCATCGCCAGAGGCCGCGAAGCGTGCGGACGCGCGTGACCTCTGCCTCCTGCATGTTGCCGGCGGCACCGTGCGGATCGTCGAAGACGACCCGCTTGGCCTCGTCTTGCGGGGCGGTGGAGATTGAAACAGACATGATCGACCCCGCACGTGGGCTGATTGATATATTTTGGTGGCCGGCCGTTGGTTGAATCGATCGATCCGCGGGCTCCTCAACCTCTCCCGCTCGCGGGAGAGGTCGCGCCGAAGGCGCGCGTGAGGGCCGTCTCCTCTAGGAGGGTGTCCCATTGCGGAAACACCCTCTCCCGCAAGCGGGAGAGGGGGCGCGCCTCGCGCGCGGCGACGAGCGAGCTCATGTGCCGCTCTACTCCTCGAACCCATTCGGCATGCCGGCCTTGGCAAGCGCGGCGGCGCGCGCCTTCATCCAACCATCGAGGAAGGGCTTGTCGTCCGACGGCGGACTGGATTTGCCGTAATCGGCCCACGCGGCGGCGAGCACCTCCTGGCGCTTGATCAGCTTGTTGTTGTGCGCTTCCTGCGTATCGCTCCATTGCCCGGCTTCCTTCAGCGCCTTCACTGCGCCGGGATGCACCGGCACCACCCAGTTCTTGGTTTGCCGGTCGGCCGCGAGCCCGCCGGCGCCGGGTGCGGAGTCCTTGTAGGCGTCGTAGTTCACGATCATTGCCTTCGTCATCGCATAGACCTGATCGGCCGGTTGCGAGGCGTAGGCGACGAAGATCGGGTAGGGATAGTTGCCGAGCTCGACCGGCTTCTCCGGCGAGATGCCGGCGCCGCAGGTCGCAAGCTGCGGGAAGAAGAACGAGCCGACCTTCTGCATCCGCGCCCAGCCTTCCTTGTCCTTGGCGGGCAGCGGCGGCCAGATCAGGCCGCGCGGCGAGGTCTCGGCTTCCTTGGCGGGGCCGGTGATGGTGGTGCCGAAGGCGGCGTCGACGTCATTGTTGATAAGGCCCTTCCACATCGCGCCGTAGCTGGCGAACTCGACCACCTTGACGTCCTTCTGCGTCAGCCCGGCGAAGGCGAGCACCGCGAGCGAATTCTGGTTCAGCGCAGGCGAGCCGACCACGAAGCCGACCCGCTTGCCCTTGAGATCTTTCAGCTCCTTCACGCCGGTGTCGGCGGCCACGCCGAGCGATCCGCAATTGCAGTCGACGCTCGAGAGCAGGATCTGAAGCGGCTGCGGGCCCCATTCCTTGGAGCCGAACTCGAACACGCCTTCCTGCGCGAAATAGGTGCCTGATCCCATCGCGGCCGATGCCGCGCGCTTGGCGCGCAACGGCGCGAGGCGGGCAACGTCGTTGCCCGCGGGAAGTACGCGCACGTCGGTGCCGTACTTGTCCTTCATCATCTTGCCTACGCCGACCGCGATGTTGAAGCCGGCCGTACCGGTGTCATAGGCCGTGAAGGTCAGTGTCGCCGGCAGCTTGATGTCCTCGGCGAACGAACAGCGTGTAGACGCAAAAGAAATGCCTGCCACCACGGCAGGTGCGAGCATGAACAATCCACGAAGCATGTTTCCCTCCATCGTCTTCGCTTAAGCGCGAAGATTTTCTTTCTTTGTTTGAAACAACGTTTTGTTTGCAACAGATCATGTCACCGCGATCAAGCGATGGCAACGCCGTACCGCGAATACAGCAATGCGGCTGACAGATTGTCGCGGAAAACGCCGGATAATGCCGTCACCGCGTGACGATCGCGATCGCTTGTCCTTCGGCAACGACGTCGTCGAGCTTCACCAGAAGAGATGTGATGGTCCCGCTCGCGGGCGAGGGCACCGGAATTTCCATCTTCATCGCTTCGACAATTACAACGTCATCGCCATCTGCAACGGTTCCTCCAACTTGCACGGGAGTTGCGCAGACGCGTCCCGCTACTTCTGTGACGATCTTAATTTCTGGCATGCCATCGCCTTTTTGTTGTCGTCGCAAAATGCCTGAGGTAGCGTCGTCTGCAAGTGGAATTTAATTCCGCAGAGCGGAACAATTGGTAGGGAACATGGGACGACGATCGGAGCGGTTGAGTAGGCAAGGCGTGCTCGCTGGCGACGCGGGCGAGGGAGATGTCATCCAAGTGGTGTCGCGCGCGTTCGACGTGTTGCGATGCTTCGAGGGCCACGATAGCAGGCTCGGCAATCTAGAGATCTCAAACCGCTGCGGTCTGCCGCGTTCGACGGTATCGCGGCTCACGCACACGCTGACCCGCATGGGCCAGCTGGTCTATTTGCCGCGCGATCAAAAATATCGCATCGGCCCGAGCGCCGTGGCGATGAGCGCCTCGATGATGAAAGGCGCGCAGCTGCGCAGCATGATTCGCCAGCGGCTTCAGGAAGTGGCCGAGCAATTGCCTGGCACCGTCGGCTTCGTCGTCCCCGATCGCTTCCATCTCGTCTATCTCCAGTTCGCGCGCTCGCCCTCCGCACTCGGCTTGCACGAGGGCACCGGCAGCCGCATCGCGATGGCCTCGACCGCAGCAGGCGCGGCCTACACGGCGGCATTGTCGCCGGAAGTCGGCGATGCCTTCATCGCCGAGATGGAGCGCGAAGCGCCCGAGGCTGCAAAGATTCTCAGGCCTCGCATCGAGGCCAACCGGCAGTCGTTGCGCGAGCGCGGCTATGTCGTTGCCTGCGGCCTCTGGAGCCCGCACATCAACGGCCTCGCGGTGCCGATCTGGTCGCCGCAATACCAGACCTTCGTCGTCATCACGATCGGCCTCTTGGCTGCCATGTATGACGAGCAGCGTCTGCATGCCGAAGTCGCCCCGCTGATGCTGGAGCTTGGCCGTTCGCTCGGCAGCCTGATGGAAGGCGCAGAAGGCGACGCCTTCAACAACCGCATCTCGCGCAAACCGGTCGCCATGGCCGTGCACAACAATAACAAGCCGATCAACTCGGAGGGAATGAATGAACTGGAAGCCGGAACTCGACGAGCTCGCCCGGCGCGAAGCCTTCGCGCGGGAGATGGGCGGCGTTGACAAGGTCAAGCGACAGCATGACCAGGGCCGGCTGACTGTTCGGGAACGTATCGACAAGCTGATCGACAAAGGCAGCTTTCACGAGATCGGTGCTGTTTCCGGCATCGGTGAGTACGATTCCAGCGGCGAGCTGCAGAAGCTGACGCCGGCGAACTGCGTGTTCGGTCGCGCCCGCGTCGACGGCCGCACCGTGGTCGTGGTCGGCGACGATTTCACGGTGCGCGGTGGCTCGGCCGATGCGTCGATCTCGGCAAAGCCGTTGATGGCGGAGGAGATGGCGCACGATTTTCGTCTGCCCATCGTCCGCATCATCGAGGGCTCCGGCGGCGGCGGCTCGGTCAAGACCATCGAGACCAAGGGCGCGGCGAACCTGCCGGGCGGGATCGGCGGCACGCGCTGGTATCGCTTCACGACGGAAAATCTGTCGCGCGTGCCGGTGGTCGCACTCGGCCTCGGCTCGGTAGCGGGCCTGGGTGCGGCGCGTCTTGCCGCCAGCCACTATTCCATCATAACCCGGAAGTCCGCGATGTTCGTCGCAGGGCCGCCGGTGGTGAAGGCGCTAGGGCAGGATCTTACCAAGGAAGAGCTCGGCGGCGCCGATATCCAGACCCGCGCCGGCGCGGTCGATCATGCCGTCGACACCGAGGAGGAAGCCTTCGCCTGTGCGCGACGATTCCTTTCTTATCTGCCATCATCGGTCTACGAGCTGCCGCCCACCTTGCCCTGCACCGATAATCCGGAGCGGGGCGACGAAGCGCTGATGAACGCGGTGCCGCGTAACCGCAAGCAGGTCTACAAGGTGCGACCTATCATCGAGTCGGTCGTCGACAAGGGCTCGTTCTTCGAGGTCGCCAAGAATTTTGGCAAGCCCATTATCGTCGGCCTCGCGCGGCTCGAGGGCAGGGCGGTCATGGTGCTTGCCAGCGACAGCTTCCACTATGGCGGCTCCTGGACCGCGGATGCCTGCCAGAAGGTGGTGCGCTGGGTCGACTTCGCCGAGACCTTCCATCTCCCCATCGTCTATCTCATGGATTGCCCCGGCTTCATGATCGGCCTCGATGCCGAGAAGGCGGCCACCATCCGCCATGGGGTCCGCGCCATGGCTGCGGTCAACCAGACCACGGTGCCCTGGTGCACCGTCATCCTGCGCAACGCCTTCGGCGTTGCCGGCGTGGTGCATCAGCCGGCTGACCGCTTCTCGATTCGCTACGCCTGGCCCTCGGCCTATTGGGGCTCGCTGCCGCTGGAGGGCGGCATCGAGGCGGCCTACCGCGCCGACATCGACGCGGCGGAAGACAAGGCGGCGAAACTCAAGGAGATCGAGGACCGGCTCAACAAGCTGCGCTCGCCATTCCGCTCCGCCGAAAAGTTCTGGGTCGAGGAGATCATCGATCCCAGGAAGACGCGGTCGCTGCTGTGCGAGTTTGCGCGGCTGGCGGAGCCGCTGCGCAAGGCCGGGCCGCCGGAGAACTTCTCGATCAGGCCGTGATGTTCAGCAATCATCGCGGCTGCGACAATCTTGTCATGGCCGCGATGGGCGTGACCTCAAAACAAGAACGCGCTACGTTCCCCGGATAAGAGCAAGAGGAAACGTCAATCGTGTACGACTTCATCATCGTGGGGGGCGGCTCCGCGGGGTCCGTGCTGGCGCACCGGCTCTCGGCAAGGAGCGCCAACAAGGTTCTGCTGTGCGAAGCCGGGCAGGACACGCCGCCCGGCAACGAGCCGGCCGAGATCAGGGACAGCTATCCCGGCACCGCCTATTTCGATCCGCGCTTCCATTGGACTGAACTGAAGGTCACCACGCAGGTCATCAGCCACAACAATCCGAACGAAGCGCGTCCTCCCTTGCGCAAATACGAGCAGGCCAGGGTGCTCGGCGGCGGCTCCTCGATCAACGGTCAGATGGCCAATCGCGGCGCACCGACCGACTACGACGAATGGCAAGCGCGGGGCGCCGAAGGCTGGAGCTGGAATGACGTGCTGCCCTTCTTCAAGAAGGTCGAGCGCGACCTCGATTTCGACGGACCGTATCACGGCAAGGACGGCCGAATCCCGGTGCGCCGCATTCCGCGGGCGCACTGGACGCAGCATTCGGAGGCGTTCGCGCAAGCCTTCCAGCAGGCCGGCCACCAGTTCGTGCCCGACCAGAACGGCGAGTTCGTGGACGGCTTTTTCCCGGTGACGCATTCGAACCAAGCCGAGCAGCGCGTCTCGGCCGCGATGGGCTACCTCGATCGCGACACCCGCAAGCGCACCAACCTCACGATCTCCACCAACACGCAGGTCAGAGAGCTGCTGTTCGAGGGCACGCGCTGCGTCGGTGTGAAGGCGTTGGTGGACGGGCGCGAGCAGGAATTCCGCGGACGCGAGATCATTCTTTCCAGCGGCGCCATCCATTCGCCGGCGCATCTGCTCCGCGCCGGTATCGGCCCGGTTGGTCACCTCAAGGATATGGGCATTCCCGTCTTGATGGGGCTGCCTGGCGTCGGCCAGCGCCTGATGGATCATCCCTCCATCTCGCTGTCGTCCTTTGTCCGACGCGGCGCGCGCATGAACGAGCACACCAGGCGCCACATGCAGCTCGGGCTGCGCTATTCCTCCGGGCTGCCGGGCGTCCCGAAGGGCGACATGTTCGTCGTCGTGCTGAGCAAATCGGCCTGGCACGCCGTAGGCGCGCAAATCGGCTCGCTGCTGACCTTCGTCAACAAGACCTATTCCGAGACCGGACAGGTCAAGCTGGCCTCGCGCGATCCCTCGGCGGAACCGATCGTCGAGTTCAACCTGTTGTCCGACCGGCGCGACCTCGATCGCCTTATGAGCGGCTTTCGCAAGATGGCGGCCGTGCAGATGAGCGAAGTGGTCAGGAAGGTGACGGACAAGCCATTCCCGGCCTCCTACACCGACCGCGTCCGCAAGATCGGCGTGGTCAACACGACGAACAAGATTCTGACCACGATCGCCGCCGCGTTGATGGACGGGCCGGCCGCACTGCGCCACTACATGATCGACAATTTCGTGGTCGAGGGGTTCACCTTTGACCAGGTCATGAGCGACGACGAGGCGCTGGAAGCCTTCGTGCGCAAGGCGACGATCGGCGTCTGGCACGCCTCGTGCTCGTGCCGCATGGGACGTGCCGACGATCCGATGGCGGTGGTCGATACCGAGGGCCGCGTGAAGGGCATCCAGGGCCTGCGCGTCGTCGACGCCTCGATCTTCCCGGTGGTACCGTGCGCTAACACCAATTTTCCGGTGCTGATGTCGGCGGAGAAGATCGCCGCCGCGATCATGCAGTAGGAGGGGACAATCTCGCGCTGTCGGCCGGACGCTTTGAACATGATCTAGGTTAACGGCGTAGGTAGAAGCAGTTTTTTGGCCGCGCTTTGGGCCCATTTCGGCCAAATCAGTATTGGTTTCTCCCGACCGGGGCAGGATCTCCCAACTCAGAGACCTGCAATGATCAAACGAGTTTTTTCTGCGTGCATCCTCTTTATCGCTACCTGCGCCGTCTCCGAAGCGCGGCCCTACCGCATTCTTCAAGCCCCTGAGTGCAACGTCACCATGCCCTGCGATTTCTCGTACTCGCAAACGCGCCGCGAGCGGGCTCCCAGGCGCACGTTGCGGGCCTATCGCTCAACGCAAATGACGGTGACCGACGCGGGGAATACTCCCACGTCAACGATTGTCTCGAACGATCGGGTTGTTGGCGGGCGTCCCGCCGGGTGCCCGTCGTCTTTCTGCGGCTGCGGCGCCTCCCTGCGCGTATTTGGTCGCATCATCCCGGAATTGAATCTCGCGTCGAACTGGCTGCGCTTTCCGCGGACGTCGCCGGCGCCGGGAATGGTTGCGGCCCGCCGCGGCCATGTTTTCGTTCTGGAGCAGCACCTCGGCGGCGATATGTGGATGGCATATGATGCCAATTCCGGCGGTCGCGCGACCCGACTGCATGCGCGCTCCCTGCGAGGTTACACAATCGTCAACCCGCGCGCCTGATCCGGGACAGGGTGCCCGGCGTCATCACAGCCGGAGCACCTTGCCGGGATTCATGATGTTTTGCGGATCGAGCGCGCGCTTGATGGCGCGCATGATGTCGAGCTCGGTTTTCGGTCGGTAGCGGCTGAGCTCGTCGAGCTTGTCGATGCCGATGCCGTGCTCCGCCGAGATCGATCCGCCCAGGGAAGTGACGAGATCGTTCACGGCCCGGGTGATGGCGCCCTTGTACTGGTTCAGCGTCTTCTGATCCATGCCGCCAGGCCCCATGAACGAAAAATGCAGATTGCCGTCGCCGATGTGTCCGAGCGGATAGGGCCTGATGGTCGGGAGAATGTCGAGCACGGCTCTGGTACCCTTGTCGATGAACTCCGGTATCCGGGAGATTGCCACCGAAATGTCGTAGCTGAGCCCAGGTCCTTCCGCCCGCGACGCCTCGGCGACACCTTCGCGGATGCGCCACATGTTGCGCGACTGCCCGACCGTATGCGCGATCGCGGCATCGAGCACGCGGCCGGCCCCGAGCTGATCGGCGAGAAACTGCTCCAGCTTCTCGGACATGCCCTCCATCCCATCGCGTCGCGCCCGCGCGGACGACCATTCCAGCAGAAGGTACCATGGCGTCTCCGCCTTGAGCGGATCCTGGGTGCCGGGGATATGGCGCAGCACCATGTCGACGGCGCTGCGGCTCATCAGCTCGCAGGAGCCGACATTGTCTTCGGACGCCGCATGCGCCTCGGACAGGATCTCCAGTGCCGCGCGGGGATCGCGAATCGCCAGCCATGAGGTGCAGACGTCCTTCGGCGCCGGCCATAGCTTGAGCACGGCCTTGGTGATGATGCCCAGCGTGCCCTCGGCTCCCATGAACAAGTGCTTGAGGTCGTAGCCGGTGTTGTCCTTTTTGAGCGCGCGCAGTCCGTCCCAGACCTCGCCGTTGGGCAACACGACCTCGAGCCCCAGCACGAGATTGCGGGCATTTCCATACCGCAATACTTGGACGCCGCCGGCATTGGTCGAAAGGTTGCCGCCGATCATGCAGGAGCCCTGGGCGCCGAGGCTGAGCGGCAGGAATCTGTCGTGTTCGGCCGCTGTTTCCTGAAGCGTCTGCAGCACGCAACCGGCCTCGACCGTCATCGAATAGCCGACGGGATCGACGTCCAGCACGCGGTTCATCCGTCCCAGCGACAAGACGATGCCGGTATGCGCAGGCCAGGGCGTCGCCCCGCCCATCAGACCGGTATTGCCGCCCTGCGGCACGATCGCGATGCCATGCTCATGACAGAGTCGCACGACTTTCGAGACTTCCTCGGTGCTGCCCGGACGAACGACGGCGCCGGCACCACCAACCAACAATCCTCGCCAATCGGTCACGAAAGGCTGTTTGCCATGCTCGTCCTCGATCAGACCCTTCTCGCCGACGATCGCGCGCAACGCATCGCGCATCTCGGATGTCAAAGGAGTGGTCGGGATGATGGGATCGGAGGACAGGAAGGCGGCCGGCATTTCATTTCCCCTGGCGCATCTTGGTGTGCACTGCGCACGTGACGTGCGGAGGCTATTGTCCACGTTTGGGGCGGGGAGTCTAACGGGAATGTGGGCCGAACCTGTGGACCCACACGGGTGCGTCATCAACGCCTCGGCCGGGCAGGACCGGTGCCGCAGCAACGACGGAATCCGACGCGCCGTCGTCGAGGCCGGATCCGTGTGTCTCTTCTTCGCGTGTGTCGCCGCCCTCGGACGCCCGGCCTGCGACCTTTTCCGATCCGGCAATGTTCAGGCAATCTCTGCAACATTTCTGAACATCGTCGCCAACATCCCGTGGCTGTTCGAGCGTAGAACGCGCCCAGACTTTGTTGCGGATCGGGATCGGAAGAATGCTATTGAAGTTTTCGGCGGCGCACATGGGCGTTGGCGCGGCCTGTCTCGTGCTCGTCGGCATCAGCCCGTTGCGCGCAGAGCCGGTGTTCGACGGTTTGGCCGGTGCTTGGTCGGGCGTCGGCACGATGAAGCCGTCCGATGGGCCGCGTGAGAAGGTCCGCTGCAAAGTGGCGTACGACGTCACCAGGCCGGGACGGTCCCTGACCCTCAATCTGCGCTGCGCAAGCGATGCGTACAAGATGGTCCTGTCCGCAAACATCGAGCAGAGCGGAACGGAGCTTTCCGGCAACTGGTTCGAGAGCGAATACCGACAAGGCGGCAAGGTCTACGGCACGAACAAGGACGGCCTGATCGAGGCACGAATTGAGGGAAACACGGTGGCCGCGCTGGTGACGATCCAGACCAAGAGCAATCGTCAATCCTTCCTGATGGAGGCGCCGGGGTCCTGGATGTCGGAGGTCGCGATCGAATTGAACAAGGATTCGAAGTGACGCCGATCCTCGTGCCGTAGCAATCGTGCATGCACAGCAATCGCCCTGGCGCCTCGGCGCAAACTTGGCCGGCTGCGTCGCACCTGCGTCAGGCCGCATCGTCGGCCCACCGGCTCGAGCGGATCCTGATCGCATCGCGCTTTAGGCCATCACGGGCTGCGGTTTGGGCTGCCGCGCCAGCGCCAGCACGATCAGCGCGGCGAACACGCACAGCGCGCCGGCTATGAAGAAGGCAGGCAGGTAGCTCTCATAGACCGTCCGCGAGAAGCCGGCGCCAAACGCTGCGGTGCCCGCGCCGAGCTGATGCCCGGCAAAGATCCAGCCGAACACCAGATTGGCGCGCTCGGGTCCGAACTTCTGCGCGGTGAGGCGCACGGTCGGCGGCACCGTGGCGATCCAGTCGAGGCCGTAGAACATTGCGAAGACGGACAGGCCGTAGAACGAGAAGTCGCTGAACGGCAGGAAGATCAGCGAGAGCCCGCGCAGGCCGTAGTACCAGAACAGCAGCCAGCGATTGTCGTAGCGATCCGACAGCCAGCCGGACAGGATGGTGCCAATGAAGTCGAAGATGCCCATCGCGGCGAGCAGGCTGGCGGCTTGCACCTGCGGGATGCCGAAATCGAGGCACATCGGGATCAGGTGCACCTGGACGAGGCCATTGGTCGAGGCGCCGCATACGAAGAAGGTGGCGAACAGGATCCAGAACGCCGTCGATCTCGATGCATCGCGCAGCGTGCCCAGCGCAACGCCCGTGATCGAGCCGTGGCTCACCGGCGGCGCGGGCAGGGGTTCTGTGCCCTCGTCGCCGAACGGCCGCAGGCCGACATCGCTGGGACGGTCACACATCGCGAGCAGCACCGCCAGTGCGGAGACGCCGAGCATGACGCAGACGAGGCCGAGCGCGAGCCGCCAGCCGTAGCGCTCGGTGAGGCTTGCGAGCAGCGGCAGGAACACGAGCTGCCCAGTGGCGACGCTCGCGGTCATGATGCCGACCACGAGGCCGCGTCTTGCCGCGAACCAGCGCGTGGCAATCGTCGCGCCGAGCACCAGCGCGGTCATGCCGGTGCCGATGCCGATCACCACGCCCCAGAGGGCGATGAGCTGCCAGACTTCCGTCATGCCGAGAGAGAGCACGAGCGCGCAAACCACAATCAGCTGCGCGATGAGCGTGATGTTGCGCAGACCGTAGCGATTGAGCAGGGCGGCCGCGAACGGCGCCATCAGGCCGAACAGGATGAAGCGGATCGACAGCGCCGAGGAGATTTCCGCCGTGCTCCAGCCGAACTCCTTTTGAAGCGGGACGATGAACACACCGGGCGCGCCGACCGTGCCGGCGCTGATCAGTGCCGCGAGGAAGGTCACGCCGACCATCACCCAGCCATAATGGATGTTGCGGCGGGACAGTTCTGCCGCGAGCCAGTTCGAGATCATTGGGCCTCAATGTGGGTTGGCGAGCCCGGTGGGACCCGCGTCATCGTTGCAGTCTGGCATGAGGGAGGGGAAGTCTAAAATGACAGACTTCCCTCAATTTCGGCCATAGATACTAGCGCGCCAGCCGCTCCACAGCGATGGCGGTTGCCTCGCCGCCGCCGATGCAGAGCGCCGCGATGCCGCGCCTGAGGTTCTGCGCCTCGAGCGCATGCAGCAGCGTCACGATCAGCCGCGCGCCGGTGGCGCCGATGGGATGGCCGAGCGCGCAGGCTCCGCCGTTGATGTTGAGCTTGTCGCGGGGGATCCCGAGATCACGCTGCGCCGCCATCGCCACCACGGCAAACGCCTCGTTGATCTCGAACAGGTCGACGTCGGAGGCAGTCCAGCCCACCTTGTCGAGCAGCTTGCGGATCGCCGGGATTGGCGCGGTGGTGAACCATTGCGGCTCCTGGCTGTGGGTGGCGTGACCCTTGATTTCAGCGAGAGCTGGCAGACCGCT
Source organism: Bradyrhizobium sp. Leaf396 (assembly GCF_001424605.1). Lineage (NCBI taxonomy): Bacteria > Pseudomonadati > Pseudomonadota > Alphaproteobacteria > Hyphomicrobiales > Nitrobacteraceae > Bradyrhizobium > Bradyrhizobium sp. Leaf396. The sequence goes on along the minus strand of NZ_LMQJ01000003.1, from coordinate 89,251 downwards.
GCGATCGGCGAGCGAACGCTTGGTCAGCACCAGCGCCGCGGCGCCGTCGGCGTTGGCGGAGGAGGCGGCCGGCGTGATGGTTCCGTTGGCACGGAACGCCGGTTTCAACCCGGGAATTTTCGCGGGATCGACCTTCAGCGGATGCTCGTCATTGGCGATCACGCGCGGGCCGGCCTTTTCGGCCAGCGTGATGGGTGCAATCTCCGCCTTGAACGCGCCGCCTTCCACTGCTTTGCGGGCGCGTCCGAGCGTTTCCATCGCGTATGCGTCCTGGTCCTTGCGTGTGAACTGGTAGGCTTCCGCGGTCGCTTCGCCGAAATCGCCCATGGAGCGGCCGGTCTCATAGGCGTCCTCCAGCCCGTCCATCATCATGTGGTCGATGATGCGGTCGTGGCCGACACGATAGCCGCCGCGCGCCTTGGCGAGCAGATACGGCGCGTTGCTCATGCTCTCCATGCCGCCGGAGACGACGATCTCGGCCGAGCCGGCGCGGATGATGTCGTGGGCCAGCATCGTCGCCTTCATGCCAGAGCCGCAGACCTTGTTGACCGTGGTCGCGCCAGTGGAGTCGGGCAGACCGGCGGCGCGTGCCGCTTGCCGCGCGGGCGCCTGGCCCTGTCCGGCCGGCAGCACGCACCCCATGAAGACCTCGTCGACCTTCTCTGGCGCAAGCCTGGCACGCTCCAGCGCCGCGCCGATCACATGCGATCCGAGCTTGTGCGCGGGCAGCGGCGACAATTCGCCCATGAAGCGGCCAAGCGGCGTACGGGCGGCGGAGACGATGACGACGGGATCGGCGGCTTCGGCCATGACGGGACTCCCTGCGATGACGTTTAAGATTATGATCATCATATGATGCGGCGCAAGAAAAGCAACCGCGGCAGAGATGAGAAAATGTCGTGGTTCGGATGAGATTTGGTCGATCAGTCCTCGCCGTCATTGTCCGCCTGGTGCGCAATTGCGCAGGGGCGGGCAATCCGGTATTTCCCGAGGCGGCGCGGCTGGATCCGAGAAACCGCGGCGCCTGGATGCCTCGCTTCCGCGGGGCATGACAGCGTCGGTGCAGCGCCTATCGCTTCCGGTTCACGAAAGCGCCCATCAGCCGCGTCGGCTCGTCCGTCAGGAAAGACTCGCCGAACACCTTCACGCTGAGATTCACCGATTCGGTCAGCGGCAATTCCTCCCATCGCCGCAGCAGAGCCTTCTGCGATCGCAGTGCCTCGGGACCGCATTCGAGCAGCGCCTTGACGGTGCGCTCGATCTCCGCATCCAGTTCTCCTGGCGCGGCGACCTTGTCGACCAGGCCCCAGGCCAGCGCCGTGGACGCATCGATGTTCTCCGCCGTCATCACCAGCCAGCGCGCCCGGGCCCAGCCGATCAGGCGCGGCAGGAGCGCCGCGTGGATCACCGAGGGGATGCCGACGCGCACCTCCGGCATGCCGAAATGCGCATCGTGCGCGGCGATGCGGAAGTCGCAGGCCGCCGCCACTTCGAGCCCGCCGCCGAGGCACCAGCCGGGCATGCGTGCGATCACCGGGGCAGGAAACTGACGAACGGCCTCGCAGAGATCGCGCAGGCGGCTGATGAAGGCTTCGGCCGACTTCTGGTCGAGCTTGGCCATCTCCTTGATGTCGGCACCGCCGATCATGCTTTTCTCGCTCTGGCCGCGCAGCACCACGACACGGATGCTGCGGTCGGACGCGAGCTGCTGCAGGCCTTCGCGCACCGCCTCGGTCACCGGCGAACCCAGAATGTTGAGCGGACCGGCGTTGCAGATCGTGACATGGACGATGCCGCGCTCATCGCGCGTCACGCCGCAGTGGTTGTTGAGCATTTCCATCGTGGCATCTCGAAGCTTTCGTGGGCGGGGCGAGGCGCACTGCCGGGGCCCACTTCCGGGCCGAAACGTACCGCTTGTCAAGCTGGCTGACGGGTTGAGTTTGCCAGCGCGAAGTCCGTGATATAGTATGATGTATATCATCTAATGGGGTGGCCATGACCGACATCGATCAGTTCAAGCTTTTCTCACCGGCGCAGCGACGCGAGCGGGTGGTGGACTGGCAGGTGCCTGCGCCGGTCGCACGAGCCGCCATGACGCTTTCGGGCATGGACGCCATGCGCGCCATTCGCGACGGCCGGCTGCCGCCGCCGCCTTTCGCAAAGCTGATCGGGTTCACTATGGCCGCGGTCGAGCCGGGCCGCATCGTCATGGAACTGGAGCCGCGCGAGGATCTCGAAAATACCATCGGCCTTCTGCACGGGGCGACGGCGGCGGCGCTGCTCGATACCGCGATGGGATGCGCGATCTCGACCCGTCTGGAGGCGGGGCAGAGCTCGGTGACGCTCGACCTGAAGATGACCTTCCTGCGTCCGCTGTCGGTTCGCTCAGGCCTGATCTCGGCCGAGGGGAGGGTCATCAAGCTGGGGCGTCAGACCAGCTACACCGAAGGCTTCGTCCGCGACGGCAAGGAGGCCCTTGCGGTCCATGCAACTGCAACCTTTTCGATGATCGGTGCAGCTTAACGTGAATTAATGCACCCGTTTCGGCGTTCGCGTGTTATGAGATGACCTTCGACATTCAATGAGACCCGCATGCGCTATTCCCCGGAACACAAGCAGGAAACCCACGACCGTATCGTGAGGAAGGCCTCGGTGCGGCTGCGCGAAAAGGGAGCCCATGGCATCGGGGTCGCCGATCTCATGAAGGAGGCGGGCCTCACCCATGGCGGCTTCTACGCGCATTTCGACTCGCGCGAAGCGCTGGTGATCGAGGCCTTCGGCTATGCCATGGACCGCTCGATGGAGCATTGGCGCAAGATCACCGGCGAGGTGTCGCCGGAGAAGCGGCTGGCGCTGATCGCAGAGGCCTATCTCTCGGCGTTGCACCGCGATAATCCCGGCCATGGCTGCTCGATTCCCGCGCTTGGCGCCGAGATCGCCCGGGAGAGCCCGAAAACGCGAAAGGCCTTTGCCGGCAAGCTCGAGGAGATGATCGAGCGGCTGGCCGACTGTGTCCCGAACCAGCCACGCAAGGCTGCTCGCAAGCAGGCCATCGCGACGCTGGCGACAATGGCCGGCACCATGCTGCTGGCGCGCATCGCCGGATCGGGCGAATTGTCCGATGAGGTGCTGAAGGCGGGCCGCGACAGCGTGCTCGAGGGAGCCAAGCGCGAGCCGAAGGTCGGGGCGGCGAAGAAGGCGAAGACTTAGGCGAGATGAGGTGGGTAGAGGCGCGCATGCGCCGTGCCCTCCATCCCTCACGAGCGCGGCGCTACCGCCCCGAAAACAACGCCCGCTCCCGCTCCACGATCTCGCCGATGTAATCGGCCACCGCCCGGATTCGCGCCAGATCCTTGCTGTCGGCGTGCATCAGCATCCAGAACGTCCGGGTGATCGAAATTTCCTCCGGCAGCACCGGAACGAGCTGCGGATAGTCGCTCGCCATGAATTGCGGCAGCACGGCGATGCCGAACCCGGAGAGGGTGGCATTGAGCTGAGCGATCAGGTTGGCGCTGCGGAAGCGTGCGGAAATGCGCGGCGACACCTGGGGAAGATAATCGAGCTCCGGGGTGAACAAGAGCTCCTCGATGTAGCCGACGAAGCGGTGCTGCGTCAGGTCCTGCCGCGATGTGATCTCAGGGAAGCGATCGAGATAGCCAGGCGCGGCATAGAGCCCGAGACGATAGTCGAGCAGCTTGCGCCCGACGATGCGGCCTTCCTTCGGCATGGTCAGGCTGATCGCGATGTCGGCCTCGCGCTTGGAGAGACTGAACAGTCGCGCAGTAGCTACAAGTTGTAGATCGAGGTCGGGATAACGGTCGGCGAAGGGGGCGAGCCGCGGCGCCAGGAACGCGGTGCCGAACCCGTCGGGCGCACCGATCCGCACCGTGCCGGTCAGCCGCGCCACCGAGCCGCCGACCTGTTCCTGGTTGGCGACGATGGTCGATTCCATCGCTTCCGCACTGTCTGCGACACGCTGGCCGGCTTCGGTGAGGAGATACCCGGTCTTGCGCCGGTCAAACAGTTTTGCAGAAAGGTGCTTTTCCAACCGATCGACGCGGCGAATCACGGTGGCGTGGTCGACGCCCAGCTGTTTTGCCGCAGCCGAGACCGAGCCGCCCCGCACGATGGCCAGCACGAAGCGAAAGTCGTCCCAGTCGATAGCGCCTTGATCCGGCATTTTCGCACATCTATGGTGCATTATCTCAGACTTGAATCCTATAAAATGCAGGTCAATAGGATTTGTCAAAGCGACCACGCTCGGCCTGAAGGAGATCATTCCATGCGTTCAATCGGACATTTCATCGGCGGCAAGGAGGTCAAGGGCACCTCGGGCCGCACGGCCGACGTTTTCGAGCCGATGACCGGTGACGTGCAGGCGAAGGTCGCGCTGGCGTCCAAGGCCGAGGTTCGCGCCGCCGTCGAAAACGCGCGCGCGGCACAGCCGGAATGGGCCGCGACCAATCCGCAGCGCCGCGCCCGCGTGATGATGAAATTCCTGGAGCTGATCCAGCGCGATTACGACAAGCTCGCGGAGTTGCTCGCGCGTGAGCACGGCAAGACCGTGCCTGATGCCAAGGGCGACATCCAGCGCGGCCTCGAAGTCGTCGAATTCGCCTGCGGCATCCCGCACCTGATGAAGGGCGAGTACACCGAAGGGGCCGGCCCCGGCATCGACATCTATTCGATGCGCCAGCCGCTCGGCGTCGTCGCCGGAATCACGCCGTTCAACTTCCCGGCGATGATCCCGATGTGGAAGTTCGCGCCCGCGATCGCCTGCGGCAACGCCTTCATCCTCAAGCCGTCGGAGCGCGATCCCGGCGTGCCGATGAAGCTCGCAGAGCTGATGATCGAGGCGGGCCTGCCGGCCGGCATCCTCAACGTCGTCAACGGCGACAAGGAAGCGGTCGACGCCATCCTCGACGATCCCGATATCAAGGCCATTGGCTTCGTCGGCTCGACGCCCATCGCGCAGTACATCTATGAGCGCGCGGCGCAGACCGGGAAGCGCTGCCAGTGCTTCGGCGGCGCCAAGAACCACGCCATCGTCATGCCCGACGCCGACATGGACCAGGCTGTCGACGCGCTGATCGGCGCCGGCTACGGCTCGGCCGGAGAACGCTGCATGGCCGTCTCGGTCGCGGTGCCCGTCGGCAAGTCCACCGCCGACCGCCTCATGGAGAAGCTGATCCCGCGCGTCGAGTCGTTGAAGATCGGCACCTCGATCGACCCGTCGGCCGATTACGGTCCGCTGGTGACGCGCGAGGCGGTCGAGAAGGTCAAGAGCTACATTGACATCGGCATCAAGGAAGGCGCGACGCTGGCCGTCGACGGCCGCGGCTTCAAGATGCAGGGCTATGAGAACGGCTTCTATCTCGGAGGCTCGCTGTTCGACAACGTCACCAAGGACATGCGGATCTACAAGGAAGAGATTTTCGGTCCCGTGCTCTCGGTCGTGCGCGCGCATGACTACAAGGAGGCGCTGGCGCTGCCCTCCGAGCATGACTACGGCAACGGCGTTGCGATCTTCACCCGCGACGGCGACGCCGCGCGCGACTTCGCCGCCAAGGTCAACGTCGGCATGGTCGGCATCAACGTGCCGATCCCGGTGCCGATCGCCTATTACACCTTCGGCGGCTGGAAGAAGTCGGGCTTCGGCGACCTCAACCAGCACGGTCCGGACTCGATCCGCTTCTACACCAAGACCAAGACGGTGACCTCGCGCTGGCCGTCCGGCGTCAAGGAGGGCGCGGAGTTCTCGATCCCGCTGATGAAGTAAGGCTGTAGCCCAGCGCGTCATTGCGAGAGCGTAGCGACGAAGCAATCCAGAGTCTTTCTGAGGGGGCAGCGTGGATTGCTTTGCTGTGCTCTCGATGACGCTGGATAAGAGGGTAAGCGGCAACGATGCAGTTCGCTCTGAACGAAGATCAGATCGCGGTTCGCGACATGGCGCTCGCGTTCGCGGCGGAAAAAATCGCGCCGCATACGCTGCGCTGGGACGAGGAGAAGCATTTCCCCGTCGAGGTCATGCGCGAGGCCGCCACGCTCGGCATGGGCGGCATTTACATCCGCGACGATGTCGGCGGCTCCGGCATGACACGGTTCGATGCGGCGCTGATCTTCGAGGCGCTGGCGACGGGCTGCCCGACCACCTCGGCTTTCATCTCCATTCACAACATGGCGAGCTGGATGATCGATGCCTTCGGCAGCGACACCCAGCGGCACCAATGGCTGCCGAAGCTCTGCGCCATGGAGCTGATCGCGAGCTACTGCCTCACCGAGCCGGGCGCCGGCTCGGACGCCGCGGCATTGCGCACCCGCGCAGTGCGCGACGGTGACCATTACGTCCTCAACGGCCAGAAGCAGTTCATCTCGGGCGCCGGCGGCACCGACCTCCTGGTTGCGATGGTGCGAACCGGCGGCGACGGCCCCGGTGGCATCTCGACGCTCGTCATCGACGGCAAGACTCCGGGCGTCTCGTTCGGCGCCAACGAGCGCAAGATGGGCTGGAACGCGCAGCCGACCCGCGCGGTGATGTTCGAGAACGCCCGCGTGCCAGTCGCTAACCGGCTGAGCGAAGAGGGTATGGGCTTCAAGATCGCGATGGCCGGCCTCGACGGCGGCCGGCTCAACATCACGGCGTGCTCGCTCGGGGGTGCGCAGACCGCACTCGACAAGGCGCGCAGCTACATGAAAGAGCGCAAGGCGTTCGGAAAGCGGCTGGACGAATTCCAGGCGCTGCAGTTCCGCCTTGCGGACATGGCCATCGAGCTCGAAGCCGCCCGCACTTTCCTGTGGCGCGCAGCCGCGGCACTCGACCGGAAGGACCCCGACGCCACCATGCTCTGCGCGATGGCCAAGCGGTTCGGCACCGATGTGGGCTTCGAGGTCGCCAACCACGCGCTGCAGCTTCACGGCGGTTACGGTTACCTCAGCGAATACGGCATCGAGAAGATCGTGCGCGACCTGCGCGTGCACCAGATCCTCGAAGGCACCAACGAAATCATGCGTCTCATCGTGGCGCGCAAACTGATCGAGGGCGCCCGATGAGCGGAGTGGACGAGGGGGATCTCATCGTTCGCCGTGAGGGCGCAGCGGGGGTGATCCGGCTCAACCGGCCGAAGGCGCTCAATGCCATGACGCTGGAAATGTCCATCGGCATCGACGCGGCGCTCGACCGCTTCGAGAGCGATCCTGAGGTCGGGCTGATCATCCTGGAAGGCGCTGGCGAGCGGGGCCTCTGCGCCGGTGGCGACATCCGCGGCCTCTGGGAGAGCTCACGCGAAGGCGGCGATCTCGGTGCGCGGTTCTGGCGCCAGGAATACGTCATGAATGCACGGATCGCGAAGTATCCGAAGCCTTATGTGGCGTTCATGGATGGCCTCGTCATGGGTGGCGGTGTCGGTCTTTCCGGCCATGCCAGCCATCGTGTCGTGACGGATCGCACCAAGCTCGCAATGCCCGAAGTCGGGCTCGGCTTCTTCCCGGATGTCGGCGGCACCTGGCTCCTCTCGCGCTCGCCCGGCGAGATCGGCACCTATTTCGGCCTCACCGGCCAGACCATGAACGGGCCCGACGCGATCCACGCCAGGTTCGCGGACGCCGTGGTGCCAGTGGCCAAATGGCCGGAACTGCGCGAGGCGTTGGCCAAAGTTCGCCAAGGCGCGACCGCAGCCGATGTGACCAGGCTGATCGATGGTTTTGCAACGGGCGAGACCGCCGGGCCGGTTGCCGCGAAGCAGGCGACGATCGATGCGCTGTTCGGCTTCGACCGCATGGAGGACATCTTCGCGGCGCTCGCGCGCGACGGCTCCGAATTCGCGATGGCCACGCTCAAGACGCTCAACGAGAAGTCGCCGCGTGGCATGGTGGTGACGCTGAAGCTGTTGCGCCTCGCGCGCGCCGCATCGAGCCTGGAAGACTGCCTGGTTCGCGAATATCGCGCCGCGCTTGAAGTGTTCCGCAGCGACGATTTCCGCGAGGGCGTGCGCGCGGCCGTGATCGACAAGGACCGCAATCCGAGTTGGTCACCGCCGCGGATCGAGGATGTGACGCCGGAGATGCTTGCGCCGTATCTCGCCGAGATCGGCGCCGACGAGCTGAGGTTCAACTAGTGTGAAATCTCGTCAAATCGATGCGGAAGAATTCGGACCACCTCTCCCTGCCGGGGAGAGGTGGTTCCAAAGCTGCCAACTGTGCTGAATTTGAAATAGATCAGCGTCTCAAGCGGGAGGAAACGACAATGGCCACGATCGCATTCATCGGTCTCGGCAACATGGGTGGCCCGATGGCCGCCAATCTGGTCAAGGCCGGCCACAAGGTCGTGGCGTTCGACCTCGTCGAGGCCTCGCGCAATCAGGCCAAGGCCGATGGTGCCAGCGTTGCGGAAAGCGCATCAGGGGCCGTGAAGGGCGCCGAAGTCGTCGTCACCATGCTGCCGGCGGGCAAGCATGTGCTCGGCGTCTGGAACGAGGTCGTCCCCGCCATGACCAAGGGCGCGCTGATCATCGACAGCTCCACCATCGACGTCGAGAGCGCCAGGGCCGCGCATGCGCTAGCTGCCAAGCACGGCGTGCTCTCGGTCGACGCGCCCGTCTCCGGGGGGACCGGCGGCGCCAAGGGCGCAACGCTCACCTTCATGTGCGGCGGCGAAGAGAAGGCGTTCGCGGCCGCCAAACCGGTGCTCGAGAATATGGGCAAGAAGATCGTGCATTGCGGCGGTGCCGGCGCGGGTCAGGCGGCAAAGATCTGCAACAACATGATCCTCGGCGTCTCCATGATCGCGGTGAGCGAGGCTTTTGCCCTGGGCGAGAAGCTTGGCCTTTCGCATCAGGCGCTGTTCGATGTCGCCTCGACCTCGTCAGGCCAGTGCTGGTCGCTGACGACCTATTGCCCGGTGCCGGGCCCGGTGCCGACCTCGCCGGCGAACAACGACTACAAGCCGGGCTTTGCCTCGGCGCTGATGGTGAAGGATCTGACCTTGGCGCAGGACGCGGCGAAGGCTGCGGGCGCGGCGACGCCGCTCGGCAAGCATGCGCAGGAGATTTATCAGTCTTTCGACGCAGCCGGACAGGGCGGGGTGGATTTTTCCGGAATTATCAAGCACGTTAGGAGTCTGGCCGGGAAAGTTTGATGACGACATTTCAGGAAGCGCGCGCGTTTCTGCTAAAGCACCGCACGGATTACGAGGCAGCGGTCAAAGGATTCCGCTGGCCCGATCCGGCTCCTTTCAACTGGGCGCTCGACTGGTTCGACGCCGATCTGGCGGCGAATCCGGACAGCAAGGATCGTGCTGCGCTCTGGATCGTCGACGCCGCGCAGGACAAGCAGACCAAGCTCTCCTTCGCGGCGCTCTCGAAGCGCTCGAACCAGGTCGCGAATTTCCTCCGTGCGCAAGGGCTCAGGCGCGGCGATCACCTCTTGCTGCTGCTCGGCAACGTGGTTCCGCTCTGGGAGACGATGCTGGCGGCGATGAAGCTCGGCGTTGTCGTGATCCCAGCGACCACGCTGCTGACCGCCAACGAACTTCGCGACCGGCTCGATCGCGGCAAGGCGAAAGCGGTGGTGGCGGCCGAGGACCAGGTGGCCAAGTTCGCGAGCCTTGGTACCGAGAATGTCGTCCGCATCGTGGTCGGCGCGGCGCCCGATGGATGGCTGACCTATGACGAGGCAGCGAAAGCCGCGGAGAGTTTCACGCCTGACGGTCCGACCAATGCCGACGACCCGATGCTGCTTTATTTCACTTCAGGCACCACGGCAAAGCCAAAGCTGGTGCGGCACAGCCAGCGCAGCTATCCCGTCGGCCATCTCTCCACCATGTACTGGATCGGATTGAAGCCCGGCGACATCCACCTCAACATCTCCTCGCCCGGCTGGGCCAAGCACGCCTGGAGCTGCTTCTTCGCGCCTTGGAACGCGGGTGCGACCGTGTTCGTGGTCAACCAGCCGCGCTTCGATGCCAAGGCGCTGCTCGCCACCATCGGCCGCTGCGGCGTCACCACGCTGTGCGCGCCGCCGACGGTGTGGCGGCTGTTCATCCAGGAGAACCTGGCCTCGTTCAAGGTGGCCCTGCGCGAGGTCTGCGGCGCCGGCGAACCGCTGAACCCGGAGGTGATCGATCAGGTGCGGGCGGCCTGGGGGCTCACCATCCGTGACGGATATGGCCAGACCGAAACCACGGCGCTTGCCGGCAACTCGCCCGGCCAGAAGATCAAGGTCGGCTCGATGGGCCGGCCGCTGCCGGGCTATCGCGTGCAGATCAGCGATGCCGACGGCAATCCGGCGAAGGAAGGCGAGGTCACGCTGATGCTGGGCGCCGATCGTCCCGCCGGCTTGATGCAGGGCTATCAGGGCGACGACGGCAAGCTGTCTGGCGCCGAAGGCGAGCTCTATCGCAGCGGCGACGTGGTCTTCGAAGACGACGAGGGCTATCTCACCTTCGTCGGCCGCGCCGACGACGTGTTCAAATCATCGGATTACCGCATCAGTCCGTTCGAGCTCGAGAGCGTGCTGCTCGAGCATGAGCTGGTCGCGGAAGCGGCGGTGGTGCCGAGCCCCGACCCGATTCGGCTCGCCATCCCAAAGGCCTTCGTGCTGCTGACGTCGGGCACGGAGCGTTCACCCGAGACCGCGCTCTCCATCTTCAAACATCTTCACACGCGCCTTGCGCCATTCAAGCGCATCCGTCGTCTCGAAATCGTAACCGAGCTGCCGAAGACGATCTCGGGAAAGATCCGTCGCGTCCAGCTACGACGGCTGGAGCGCGACAATGATCGCGACGATCCGCTGCGCGGCCGGGAATTCCGCGAGGAGGATTTCCCGGAGCTGTCAAAGATTCGGGGCGAAAGCTAGGTGAACGAAGAGAGCGCGTCATTCCGGGGCGATGCGCAGCATCGAACCCGGAATGACAGTGGTTGGAGTCATGAATGAACGAAGTCTGGAAGAAGCCGCCCATCACGCTCGAGGCCTATCAGGCCATGGTCGGCAAGGAGATCGGCGTGTCGTCGTGGCACCTGATCGACCAACCCCGTATCGACACCTATGCCGACGTGATCGAGGATCACCAGTTCATCCACGTCGATCCGGAACGCGCGAAGAGAGAGACCGCGTTCGGCACTACCATCGCGCACGGCTTTCTCACGATGTCGCTGCTGTCGATCATGTCCTACGAGGTGATGCCGGTGATCGCCGGCACCACGATGGGCGTGAACTACGGCTTCGACAAGCTGCGTTTCATCTCGCCAGTGCGCGCGGGCAAGCGCGTGCGCGGCCGCTTCGTGCTGGCGGAAGCGAAGCTCCGCAAGCCCAACGAATTGCAGTCCCGCACCAACGTCACTGTGGAGATCGAAGGCGAGGACAAGCCCGCGCTCGTCGCCGACTGGCTCGGCCTGATCTATTTCGCGTAAGTCCCGGCCGGGCTTGACCCGGTCCTCCATCGCTGCTCAAAAAGCCGGTCAAATCGCGCTCGGTGCCCCCTCTGCCCTTGTGGGAGAGGGTGGCTTCGCGGAACGCGAAGCCGGGTGAGGGGTGTCTCTCCACGAACTCGGCTGCCGAGAGATACCCTCATCCGGCGCCGTAGCCGACGCTACGCGTCGGCGTCCATTTTAGGTACGGCGGCCGTAGGCCGCCGATGGCCACCTTCTCCCACAAGGGGAGAAGGAAGAAAGGAAGCACACTCATGGCAATCAGGTTCGACGGACGCGTCGCCATCGTCACCGGCGCGGGCAATGGTCTCGGCAAGGCGCACGCGCTGGGGTTGGCCAGCCGCGGCGCCAAGGTCGTGGTCAACGATTTCGGCGGCGCGCGTGACGGCACCGGCGGCTCGCTGTCGCCGGCGGAGGCGGTGGTTGAGGAGATCCGCAAAGCGGGTGGCACCGCGATGGCCGACGGCGCGGACGTGTCGAATTTCGAGCAGGTCACCGCCATGGTCGAGCGCGCCACCAAGGAATGGGGCAGCGTCGATCTTCTCTGCGCCAATGCCGGCATCCTCCGCGACAAATCGTTCGGCAAGATGGAGGTGGCCGATTTCCAGAAGGTGCTCGACGTGCATCTCGTCGGCACCTTCTATTGCTGCAAGGCGGCCTGGGCCGGCATGCGCGATCGCAATTACGGCCGCATCGTGCTGACGACGTCGTCCTCGGGGCTCTACGGCAATTTCGGCCAGGCCAATTACGGCGCGGCGAAATCCGGCATGGTTGGCCTGATGAACGTGCTGGCCGAGGAAGGCCGCAAGAACAACATTCGCGTCAACATCATCTCGCCCACCGCGGCAACCCGCATGACCGAAGAGCTGCTGCCGCCGCAGGCGCTGCAATTGATGAAGCCGAACGCGATCACGCCGGCGGTCGAGTACATGCTGAGCGAGGACGCGCCGACCCGCACCATCATGGGTGCCGGCGCCGGCTCGTTCGCCGTGATCAAGATATTGGAGAGCGAGGGCATCAACCTGCCGGAATCCGAATGGACTCCGGACGCGGTGGCCGCGCATTTCGCCGAGATCAGCGACATGTCGAAGGCGAGGGCGTTGACGGGTGCCTTCGAGCAGACGCAGAAATATGTGGCGCAAGCCGCGGCAAGGGCGGGCATCAAGCTGTAGTTTTCCGTCATTCCGGGGCGCCCGAAGGGCGAGCCCCGGAATCCGTCCTGCCACCGCCTCTGCCGCCCAATGGATTCCGGGCACGCGCGAGGCGCGCCCCGGAATGACGAGCTAGACGCGAGGACCTGGCCTGGACTCCCGCTATGACATCACCTGACAACCACGTCGCCATCATCGGCGCCGGTCCCGCCGGGCTGATGGCTGCGGAGGTGCTGGCGCAGGGCGGCATCCGCGTCACCGTCTATGACGCCATGCCATCGGCAGGCCGCAAATTCCTGATGGCCGGCCGCGGCGGCCTCAATCTCACCCACAGCGAGCCGTTGCCGCAGTTCATGGCGCGCTATCGCGAGGCGGCGCCGAAGCTGCACGCGGCGATCGCCGCGTTCCCTCCGGACGCGCTACGCACCTGGAGCGAGGCGCTGGGCGAGCCGACCTTCATCGGCACCAGCGGCCGCGTGTTTCCGAAGGCGTTCAAGGCCTCGCCCTTGCTGCGCGCCTGGCTGCGGCGGCTCGATGCCGCCGGCGTGCGCTTTGCGTTTCGTCATCGCTGGATCGGGTGGGACGACGAGGGGAGGCTGGCGTTTCAAACGATCGATGGCACGAAGGCTGTCACTGCCGACGCCACCGTGCTGGCGCTCGGTGGTGCAAGCTGGCCGCGGCTGGGCTCGGACGGCGGCTGGGCGAGCATCCTGGCCGACAGAGGCATCGCCATCTCGCCGCTTCGGCCCGCCAATTCCGGCTTCACAGTTAGCTGGTCCGACGTCTTCCGCGCGCGCTTCGAGGGGCAGCCGCTCAAGGGGATCGCGCTGAGCTTCGGTCTGCACAGGCTTCGCGGCGAGGCTGTTGTCACGCAGTCCGGCATCGAGGGCGGCGTGATCTATGCGCTGTCAGCCGAACTGCGCGAGGCGATCGCCGTGAAGCACGAGGCGGTGCTGCACGTCGCCTTGCGCCCGGACATCGATCAGCTCGAGCTTGCCAGACGCCTGTCCGCACCGCGCGGCAAGCAATCGCTCTCCAACTTCCTGCGCAAGGCTGTGCAGCTTTCGCCCGTCGCCGTCGGGCTGTTGCAGGAAGCCACGATCAATGCAGGCCAGTCGTTGTCGACGATGTCGCCGGAACGATTGGCGGAGTTCATCAACGCCGTGCCGATCAAGCTGACCGGGGTGGCGCCGATTGCGCGCGCGATATCGAGTGCCGGCGGCATCTCGTTCGATGAGCTCGATGCTGATTACATGATCCGCAAGCTGCCCGGCGTGTTCGCCGCCGGCGAGATGCTGGACTGGGAAGCGCCGACCGGCGGCTATCTGCTCCAGTCGTCCTTTGCGACCGGTGCCGCCGCGGGCAGGGGCGCGCTGGAGTGGCTGAAGCGCTACTTACCGTCATTGCGGGCGAGTTCCTCGCAATGACGGTCGCGAAGCAGAGGGCGCCTACCGCAGCTTCCCCCTTGCTGCCACCGGCAGCGTGCCGATGATCTCTTCGCCGCGCACCATCACCACTTCGTCCATCATGTTGACGACCACGCAGACATGGTTCGGCACGATGCGAACGACATCGCCCACATTGGGGCGGGTGTTGCTGCGGGAGAGGTCGAGGAAGCCGTGCTCCTCGGCGAACTTCGCGATTTTCGCTTCGGGGTGCTCGAGGATCAGGCCGTGACCATCGAGGCCGCCGGTATCTGTCGTCAGCGTCTTCGAGCCGGCATCGAGGATGCCGCGCTCGGGCGCGGCGCGGCTCACCACGGTGGAATAGATGTGCAGCGCGCAGTCGTCCCAGCTGGCGACGCCGGCCGCCACCTGCATGCGGTCGTTATAAATATAGGTGCCGAAGCGGTGCTCGGTGCCGCCCTTCAGCTTGCCGAGATTCTTCAGGTTCGGCGTGCCTCCGGTGGAGACGATCTTGGCATCCAGCCCGTGTGCCCGCACGCCGGCCAATGCTTCGTCGTAAAACTTCTGCGCCTCGGCCCAGCCGGTCTCGGTCGGATACAGCATGAAGCCGGCAAACTCGAGTCCCTTCGACCCCGCGATCTCACGCGCCAGCGCAATCGCTTCGGCCGGCGTCTCGACACCTGCACGCTTGCGGCCTGTGTCGCATTCGACCACGACCGAGAGCGTACGCCCTGATGTCGCCGCTGCCTTGGGCAACCCCGCGACGACCGTGGAATTGTCGGCAGCGACCGTCATTTTGGCCTTCGTCTGCAATGCAGCCAGCCGCGCCATCTTCTCCTCGCCGAGGAGATTATAGCTGATCAGGATGTCGTCGATGCCGGCATTGGCCATGATTTCGGCCTCGCCGAGCTTCTGGCAGGTGATGCCCTTGGCTCCGGCCGCGACCTGCATCTTGGCGATGGTCGGGTTCTTGTGCGTCTTGATGTGAGGACGGTTGGCGACTCCCGCATCGTCGCAGGCCTTCTGAATCCGCGCGATGTTGCGCTCGACCCGGTCCAAATCGATGACCGCGCAGGGCGTGCCGTATTCACGGGCGATCTTTGCGGCGAGGGACGTCGTCATGATCTAAGCCTGCTCTATCTCTTCGCGAAGCATTTCAAGTTCGAGCCAGCGCTCCTCGGCGGCGGACAGTTCTTCGTGCGCCTTGGCGATGGCGGCCGATGTATCGTCGAATGTCTTGCGATCCTTGGCATAGAGGTTGGGATCGTCCAGCACGCGCTGCAGCCTTGCAATGTCGGCCTGCAACGTCTCCATCTTCTTCGGCAGCGTTTCCAGCGCGTGCTTCTCGTTGAAGCTCAGCTTCCGTTTGGGAGCGGATGCGGGAGCAGCCGGCCGCTCCTCTTTCTTCTCCGCCACCGGCTGGGCCTTCGCCGTCTCGCGCTTCAGGTCGGCGCCGCGCTGCACCAGCATGTCGCTGTAGCCGCCGGCATATTCGATCCACCTGCCGTTGCCCTCGGGTGCGATCACGGAGGTGACGACGCGGTCGAGGAAGTCGCGATCGTGGCTGATCAGGATGACCGTGCCGTCATAGTCGCCGAGCATCTCCTCGAGCACGTCGAGGGTCTCCAGATCGAGATCGTTGGTCGGCTCGTCGAGCACCAGGAGGTTCGAGGGCTTTGCCAGTGCGCGGGCCAGCATCAGCCGGCCGCGCTCGCCGCCCGAGAGCACTTCGAGCGGCGTGCCGCGTTGCTCCTGCGCGAACAGGAAGTCTTTCATGTAGCCCACCACATGCTTCGGCTTGCCGCCGACCATGATGTGATCGCCGCGACCGCCGGTGAGGGCTTCCGCCAGCGTCGACTTGGGATCGAGGCTTTCACGGTGCTGGTCGAGCGTTGCCATCTCCAGATTGGCTCCCAGCCGCACCGTGCCGGAATCAGGCTGCATCGCGCCGGTCAGCAGATTGACAAGGGTGGTCTTGCCGGCCCCATTCGGGCCGATGATGCCGAGCCGGTCGCCGCGCTGGATCCGGGTCGAGAAATTGTCGACGATCTTGCGCTCGCCATAGGTCTTGCTGATGCCCTTGGCCTCGATCACGAGCTTGCCGGATTGCTCCGCTTCCGCTGCAGCGAGGTTGGCGCTGCCGGCGGTGCCGCGATAGTTGCGGCGCTGGTCGCGTAGCGCATGCAGATTGGCGAGGCGCTTGACGTTGCGCTTGCGGCGGCCGGAAACGCCGTGGCGGAGCCAATGCTCCTCGTCGACGATCTTGCGGTCGAGCTTGTGCTGGTCGCGCTCCTCCTCCGCGAGCACCTCATCGCGCCAGGCCTCGAACGAGGCGAAGCCGCGGTCGATCTGCTTGATCTTGCCGCGGTCGAGCCAGGCGGTGGAGCGGGAGAGATTGGTGAGGAAGCGACGGTCGTGGCTGATGATCACCAGCGCGCTGCGGCGGCTGTCGAGCTCCTGCTCCAGCCACTCGATGGTGGAGAGATCGAGGTGGTTGGTCGGCTCGTCCAGCAGCAGGATGTCGGGCGAGGGCGCCAGCACATAGGCCAGCGCTGCGCGGCGCGCCTCGCCGCCGGAGAGATTGTGCGGGTTCTCCTCGCCGGTGAGTCCGAGCTGCTCGAGGAGATAGCGCGCCTGGTGCTGGTCGTCCCCGGGCGCGAGCCCGGACTCGACATAGGCGAGCGTGGTCTCGTGCTCGCCGAAATCCGGCTCCTGCGGCAGATAGCGAACAGTGGCGCCGGGCTGCACGAAGCGCGTGCCGCCGTCGGGCTCGACGAGGCCGGCAGCGATTTTGAGCAGCGTCGATTTGCCGGAGCCGTTGCGGCCGATCAGGCAGACCCGTTCACTCGGGGCGACGTTGAGCTCGACGCCCGACAGCAGCGGCGTGCCGCCGAAGGTCAACCTGATGTCTTTCAGCTGGATCAGCGGCGGCGCCATGATCAACCCCGACTCGTGGCCGTCGCATCAGCGCGGCGGCGGGCGATCCGGCGCAGCGTCTGGTCGAGTGCCGAGAGGAAAGCGGAACGGTCGCGCGGCGCGAACGATCGAGGCCCGCCGGTGACTTCGCCGGCCGAGCGCAGATCGGTCATCAGATTGCGAACCGCGAGCGTCATTCCAATCGACTCTTCCGTGAATGGTTTGCCGTTCGGCGCGATCACGTCGGCGCCCGCCTTGACGCAGCGGCTCGCCAGCGGGATGTCCGAGGTCACGACGATGTCGCCGGGTCTGGCGCGCTCGGCGATCCAGTCGTCGGCCGCGTCCATGCCGGCGCCTGCGGCGATGCGCTCGATCGATGGGTCCTGCGGCACCCGAATGAAATTGCCGGCGACGACGCTCACCGGCACACCGTGCCGGAGCGCGACGCGATAGATCTCGTCCTTCACCGGACAGGCGTCGGCGTCGACATAGATGCGGGTGGGGGTGTCGCTCATTCGCCGCGTGGTACCCCATCCGGGCCGCAAAGGCGAGGGGATTGACCGCTGTTCCCGGGGGCTTACGATCCACCCTGAAACAAGAATATGGGGAACGCCAAACCATGCCGAACCGGCTCGAAACCTACCGCGTCGAGGCCTACAACACCGCCAAACAATCCGAAAATAAGATGCACGACGATACCGTGGCCCGCCGCTTCGGCTTTTCCGGCGGGCTGGTCCCGGGCGTCGACGTCTTCGCCTACATGATGCACGTGCCGACCGTTCGCTGGGGGCGGGACTTCCTGTCGCGCGGGCTGATCGAGGCGCGCTTCATCAAGCCCGTCTATGACGGCGAGACCGCCGACGTGGACGCGATGGAGCACAACGACCTGCTCACGATCGAGGTGTTCAGCCGCACCGAGCTGTGCGCCACGGGGACGGCGTCGCTGCCGGCGGCTGCGCCGGCCGTCTCGCTGAGCGACTATGTTGCGGTCCCAGCCGTCGCCGAGCGCACGCCGGTCAGCCCCGCGACGTTCGAAACGGGCAAATGGTTCGGCACAACACCCCGACGCTGGGCCGGGCAGGACGCCGCTGATTATCTTGCGGACATCAGGGAGTTCGATCCGATCTTCGCGCGCGAGGGGCTTGGCCATCCCGGCCTGATCCAGCGGGTGATGAACCGCGTGCTGGTCGACAACACCATCCTGGGCCCGTGGATTCACGTCGGCAGCCGCATGCAGCTGTTGTCGGCGGCGCGCGTCGGTGACGAGATCAGTGCGCGCGCCAAGGTCACTGCGAACTACGAAAAGAAGGGCCACCGCTTCGTCGAGTTCGACGCCCTCGTCGTCGCCAACGGCACGACGCCGCTCGCTCATTGCCAGCACACCGCGATCTACCAGCCGCGCGAGCAGGCGGCAGCGTAGGTGTTGACTGTCATTCCGGGGCGGTCCGCGAGGACCGAACCCGGAATCTCGAGGTTCTCAGGTGCGCAAGGTGCGCACCGTAGTTCGATGCGTTGCATCGCCCCGGAACGACGAATCCACCCTTACGCCGCCTTGGCCTTCGCCTCCTGGATCGCGCGCCACACGCGCTCGGGGGTCAGCGGCATGTCAATGTGCTTGATGCCGTACTCGGACAGCGCATCGATCACGGCGTTCACCACCGTCGACAGGCTGCCGGCGCAACCGGCTTCGCCGCAGCCCTTGCTGCCGAGCGGATTGGTCGTGGCCGGCACCGGGTGGTCGCCGACGGTCATGTTCGGCACGTCCTCGGCGCGTGGCAGGGCGTAATCCATCAACGAGCCCGTGATCGGCTGGCCGCTCTCGTCGTAGCGGACATGCTCCATCAGCGCCTGGCCGATGCCTTGGACCACGCCGCCATGGAGCTGGCCCGCGACCAGCATCGGGTTGATCACCGTGCCGAAATCGTTGACCGCGCTGTAGCGCACGATCTGCACCACGCCGGTCTCGGGATCGATCTCGACCTCGGCGACGTGGCAGCCGTTCGGGAATGCGGAGGCGATCGGTTCGCTGGTGTGATCGACGTCGAGCGTATCAGGCACGCCCTCCGGCACCTTGCCGTCATGCAGTTTCTTGGCCAGCTCCATGATGTCGATGCTGCGATCGGTGCCCGCGATCGTGAACCTGCCATCGGCGAATTCGATGTCGGCCTCGGACGCTTCGAGCATATGCGCCGCAGCGCGCTTGCCTTTCTCGATGACCAGCTTTGCCGCGCCAACGATGGCCTGGCCGCTCGCCATGATCGAGCGCGAGCCGCCGGTGCCGTTGCCGGTGTGCACGATGTCGCTGTCGCCCTGCACCAGCTTGATGCTGTCGAAGGGCACCCCCAATTGCGCGCTCAGCACCTGCGCGAACGGCGTGGCATGGCCCTGGCCATAGTCGAGCGTGCCGGTGATGAGCTGCACGGTGCCGTCGGCGTCGAACACGATCTTGCCCAGCTCGGGGCTCGGCGGCGCCGTGACCTCGAGATAGGAACCGACCGCGATGCCGCGCAGCTTGCCGGCCTTCCTGCTTTCCTTCTTGCGCTTGGCGAAATTCTCGTGGTCGGAGATTTCGAGCGCCTTGTTGAATACGGCCTGGAAGTCGCCGCTGTCATAGGTGACACCGGAGGAGGCCGCGAACGGGATCTGGTTCGGCTTGATGAAGTTGCGCTTGCGCAAGGCCAGCCGGTCGATGCCCATCTCGTCGGCGGCGCGGTCGATCAGGCGTTCCATGTAGTAGTTCGCCTCGGGCCGGCCGGCGCCGCGATAGGCGCCCATCAACGTGGTGTTGGTGAGCACCACCTTGATGTCGACGGCCATCAGCGGCGTGCGATAGACGCTGGAAAAATTCTTGCCGGTGTTGAGCGAGAGCGGGCCCGGCGCAACGCCGGTGATGTAGGCGCCGAGATTGCCATAACCGGAAAGCTTCGCCGCGAGGAAATGCCCGTCGGCATCGAGCGCGAGCTCGGCATGGATCTTCTGCGCACGGCCATGGCTGTCGGAGAGGAAGGCGGTCGAGCGTTCATCGAGCCATTTCACCGGGCGGCCCAGCGTCTTGGCCGCGTAAAGGATGCACATATATTCCGGATAGTTGATGTTCTTCATGCCGAAGGAGCCGCCGACATTGGCGGTGAGGATGCGAACCTTCTCGTTCGGCACTTTCAAGTTCTTGGCGAGATTGGTGCGGTTGCCGGCCACGCCTTGCGTCGGCACCTGAAGCGTGTAGCGCTCGGTCTTCTTGTCATAGGAGGCAAGACCGACGCGCGGCTCCATCGAGACCACGGCGACACGGGTGTTCTCGATGTCGAGCTTGGTCACATGAGCGGCGCTGGCAAAAGCGGCGTTCACCTTCTCCGTGTCGCCATAATGATAGTCGAGCGCCACGTTGTTGGGGATGTGGTCGTAAAGCTGCGGCGCGCCGGGCCTGGAAGCTTCCTCAGGATCAGTCACCGCGGGCAGCGGCTCGATATCGAGCTCGACCGCCTCGGCCGCATCACGCGCCTGTGCCAGCGTCTCTGCGACAACGAAGGCGACGGGATCGCCGACGAAGCGGACCTTGTCGGTCGCGAGCGGCTGGCGGTTGGTCTGGCGCAGGGGCGAGCCGTCACGGCTCTTCAGGGGCAGGCCGCAGGTGAAGGGGCCGTAGCCGGCGGCATCGAGATCTTTCCCGGTCCATACCCCCAGCACGCCCGGCATCGCCTTGGCGGCCTCGATGCCGATCCCACGAATGACGCCATGGGCATGGGTGGAGCGGACGACCACGGCATAGGCCTGGCCCGGCAGGTTGAAATCGTCGGTGTAGCGGCCCTTGCCGCGCACCAGCGTGTCGTCCTCCTTCCGGCGGACCGGTTGTCCGACGCCGTACTTTTGCAGTGCAATAGCGTTCTCGAGCGTGGTCGATTTGGTGTGTTCTTGCATGGAATTGACCTGAAAAACCGGCATTTGCGCATTTTCGCGGCAGCAGGGCACCGGACCTCTCTCAGATAACCCACGCCCCCGTTCACGACAACGCACGAATGGGCATGGTCCCATGTGATGCGTTGTTGCGCAGGCCTGCCGCGCTGCTAATGTTTCAAGCGAAAAATCAATTCCAGACCGGCCAGATTGGCCGCGGAAAGACAGTTTGTATGAATGACCACACGCGGCTCGGTGACGGCCATGGGCCGCACGGCGAGCTGGAGGGGTCGATGGCGGCGGTGGCGTTGGCCACCAAACCTTCCATCCCCGCACAGGCGGCGGGAACCGGCGTCTATGCGGCGCTGGACCTCGGCACCAACAATTGCAGACTGCTGATTGCCTGTCCGACCCAGGACGGTTTTCGCGTGGTCGATTCCTTCTCGCGCATCATCCGGCTCGGCGAAGGGGTCTCGGCGACGGGGTGCATCAGCGAAGCTGCGATCGAGCGCGCCATCGCGGCGCTCAGCATCTGCCGCGACAAGATCAATCTGCGGAAGGCGCGGCGGTTGCGGCTGATCGCGACCGAGGCCTGCCGCGCGGCCTCGAACGCGGAGGGTTTTCGCAGCCGCGTTGCCGCCGAGACCGGCATCGAGCTCGAGGTGATCGACCGCGAGACCGAAGCCGCGCTCGCCGTGCTCGGCTGCTCGCCGCTGATCGATCCCAGAGGACGCGGCGCGATCCTGTTCGACATCGGCGGCGGCTCGACGGAGCTGGTGCGGATCGAGCGCGATCCCGCAGATCCGGAACCGCGCATCAAGGCCTGGATGTCGATTCCCTACGGTGTGGTCACGCTCGCCGAGCAGTTCGGCGGTCGGGACGTGACGCCCGGGATCTATGCCGCGATGGAGCAGGAGGTCGCCAGCCATGTCGCGCCGTTCGCAGAAGAGCACGGTCGCGAGCTCGCCGACATGCATCTGCTCGGCACGTCGGGCACGGTGACGACGCTCGCCGGCATTCACCTCAATCTCGCCCGCTACGACCGGCGCCGCATCGACAGCATCTGGATGAACGACGCCGACATCACCGCGACCATCAGCAAGCTGCTGGGCATGAGCTACGAGGAGCGCGCCGCCAACAGCTGCATCAGCGTCGAGCGCGCCGATCTCGTGCTGGCCGGCTGCGCCATCCTCGATGCCATCCGGCGCGCCTTTCCGCTGCCGCGCCTGCGCGTTGCCGACCGCGGCCTGCGCGAGGGCATGCTGGTCGAGATGATGCGCGAGGACGGCGCGCTCAGGAGCTGGTGACATGGCCAAGGACACCACCGGCCGCTTGCACGTCCAGGTCAAGACCGGCGGCAAGCGCAAACTGTCGTCGAAGCTGTGGCTGGAGCGGCAGCTCAATGATCCCTATGTCGCCAAGGCCAAGGCAGCCGGCTATCGCTCGCGCGCGGCTTTCAAGCTCCTCGAGATCGATGACAAGTATCGGCTGTTGAAACCCGGCATGGCCGTGGTCGATCTCGGCGCCGCGCCGGGGGGCTGGAGTCAGATCGCGGCCAAGCGCGTCGGCTCGACGGAGGGCAAGGGCAAGGTCGTCGCCATCGATCTGTTGGAGATGCCCGAGATTCCCGGCGTCGATTTCGCGCAGCTCGATTTCATGGACAATGATGCCCCCGACAAGCTCACCGCGATGCTCGGCGGCAAGGCCGATGTCGTGATGTCCGACATGGCCGCCAACACGACCGGACACCGCAAGACCGACCAGCTCCGCATCGTCGGCCTGGTCGAGACCGCGGCTGCGTTTGCCCGCGATGTGCTCAAGCCGGGCGGCACGTTCCTCGCCAAGACGTTCCAGAGCGGCGCCGATGCCGACCTGCTCGCCCAGCTCAAACGCGATTTTGCAGCGGTGCGCCACGTCAAGCCGGCGGCGAGCCGGCAGGATTCCTCGGAACGCTACGTGCTGGCGACGGGGTTTCGGGGCGGGGAAACGGCGTAGCCGCAAGCTACAGGGACTGCGCTACCCCAGCCGCTGATCCCGCACGTCCTGCGTATCCTCCGACGCCGCCTTGACCGCCGCCTTCTCGGCACCCTTGCCCGCGCCCTTGCGGCTGGCGATCTCGACCGCCTTTCGGCCGGAGATCTCGTGGCCGGCATCGGCGGGCATCTGCCAGAAGAACCAGCTGGACGCCGCCGAGGCCAGCGCGACCACGACGAAAGCCGGCGCGAACACGGTGGCGTTGAGCTCGCTGACATGACTGAACCACATCGTCGTCTCGACGCAGGCCGCACCGAGCGCGACGCCCGCGGAGACCGCCAGCTGCTGGTTGACGCTGACGAGCGTCGTGGCGCGGCTCATCTGCGCGGTCTCGACCTCGGCATAGGCCACCGTGTTGATCGCGGTGAACTCCAGCGAGCGGAAGAAGCCGCCGACCACCAGGATGACCATGATGATGAGCAGCGGCGTCGTCACCGTGAACAGGGCGCAGACGCCGAGGAAGAAGGCGCTGATGATCGCATTCACCGTCATCAGGTTGCGGAAGCCGAAGGTGCGGATGATCCGCGCCGCCAGCGTCTTCATTCCCATGGCTCCTAACGAGGAGGCAAAGGTGACGAGACCCGAATGGAACGGCGAGAGGCCGAAACCGATCTGCATCAGCAGCGGCAGCAGGAAAGGCAGTGCGCCGATACCGAGCCGGAACAGGAAGCCGCCCAACACGGCCGCCCGCAGCGTCGGCAGCCTCAGAAGCGAAAAATCCAGCACGGGCGACCCGGTGCGCCGCGCGTGAATGACGTAGAGCGTCATCGAGATCGCACCACCTGCGATCAACGCGGCAACCGTGCTCCAGGGCAACAGGTTGAGACCGGCAACCGACAGGCCGAAGGCGATACCCGCGAGGCCGATGCCCGCGAGCACCATGCCATAGAGATCGAACGGCTCGCGTTCCTCGCTCTTGATGGGATCGATGTAGCGCAGCGCCATGAAGATGCCGAGCAACCCGATCGGGATGTTGATCAGGAAGATCCAGTGCCAGGATGCGTAGGTCGTGATGAAGCCGCCGAGCGGCGGTCCGATCACGGGGCCGATGAGGGCGGGGACGGTGACCCAGGCCATCGCATTGACCAGCGCGCTCTTGTCGACCGAGCGCAGCAGCACGAGGCGCCCGACCGGTGTCATCATCGCCCCGCCCATGCCCTGCAGGATGCGCGCGAACACGAAGTCGGTGACCGAGGTCGAGAGCGCGCAACCGACCGAGCCGACCATGAACACACCGACCGCGATCGCGAACACCATCCGCGCCCCGAACCGATCGGCGGTCCAGCCGCTCGCCGGGATGAACACCGCGAGGGATAGAAGATAGGACGTGATCGCGAGCTTCAGCGTCAGCGGGCTGGTGCCGATGTCGGCGGCGATCGCCGGCAGCGAAGTGGCGATGACAGTGGAATCCATGTTCTCCATGAAGAGAGCAGTGGCCACGATCAGCGGAATGACGCGTTGCTTGTCGACCATGAGGATCGGTAACGAAAATCGGAAAGGACGGGTGCAGTTTGCGGCTTAACACCGCCGCCCGGCGGCGACCATCGCTGATCGGCGCATGGCACCTAAACCCTGCGTGAAAACGGTGTGACTCTGCGCCTCCGTCATTCTGGGGCCGCCGCTTCCGCTCTCTCATCGTTCCCGGGCATGCTCCGGAATGACGGTCAGGGTGCTGTCGCGTGGGGCCGAGATCGCCGATTCCGGCTCAAAAAACCCTGTGCATGGCTGGCCAGCGGCCCGAATTGCTTTGATTCGTCACGCGGCCGTGCTATCGACCCGCGTCAACCCCACCGATGGGCTCCGATTCTCAAGGCGATGCCGCAAGGTTCGCCGTGGGCGGCGCTCATCCATAAGCATTTGCGGCAGGGCCGCAGGAAGGAGTTGGCAAATGGCCACGGTGCAACTTCAGGGCATCCGCGAAGCCTTTACGTTCGACGACGTGCTGTTGAAGCCGGGCCTGTCCGACGTCATGCCGGGCGAGGTCGACATCCGTTCCCGCGTCACCCGCGCCATTCCGCTCAACATTCCGATCATGGCCTCCGCCATGGACACGGTCACCGAGGCCCGCATGGCGATCGCCATGGCGCAGTCCGGCGGCCTTGGCGTCATCCACCGCAATTTCGATCCGGAAGGGCAAGCTGCTCAGGTCCGCCAGGTCAAGCGCTACGAGTCGGGCATGGTGGTGAACCCGCTCACCATCAGCCCCGACGCCACGCTCGAGGACGCGCTGAAGCTGATGAGCGATCACGGCATCTCCGGCATTCCCGTCGTCACCGGCGCCGGCAAGTCCACGCCCGGCAAGCTGGTGGGCATCCTCACCAACCGTGATGTGCGCTTTGCGACCAATCGCCAGCAAAAGATCTCCGAGCTGATGACGCACGAAAACCTCGTTACGGTCCGGGAGAATGTCAGCCAGGACGAGGCGCGGCGGATGCTGCATCAGCATCGCATCGAGAAGCTTCTCGTCGTCGACGACCAATATCGCTGCGTCGGCCTCATCACCGTGAAGGACATGGAGAAGGCGGTCGCCCATCCGCTCGCCTGCAAGGACGCCCAGGGGCGCCTGCGTGTTGCCGCCGCCACCACCGTCGGCGACAGCGGTTTCGAGCGCACCGAGCGACTGATCGATGCCGGCGTCGACCTCGTCGTCGTCGATACCGCGCACGGCCATTCCCGTCATGTGCTGCATGCGGTGAACCGCATCAAGCGCCTGTCGAACTCCGTCCAAGTCGTCGCCGGCAACGTCGCCACCACGGAAGGCGCGCAGGCGCTGATCGATGCGGGGGCCGATTGCATCAAGGTCGGCATCGGCCCGGGCTCGATCTGCACCACGCGCATCGTCGCCGGCGTGGGCGTTCCCCAGCTCACTGCGATCATGGATGCGGTGGAAGCGGCGAAGAAGGCCGACATTCCCGTCATCGCCGACGGCGGCATCAAGTTCTCCGGCGACCTTGCCAAGGCGCTCGCCGCCGGTGCCGACATCGCGATGGTCGGCTCGCTGCTGGCGGGTACCGACGAGACGCCCGGCGAAGTATTCTTGTGGCAGGGCCGTTCCTACAAGGCCTATCGCGGCATGGGCTCGGTCGGTGCGATGGCGCGCGGCTCGGCCGACCGCTATTTCCAGCAGGACATCAAGGACACGCTCAAGCTCGTCCCTGAAGGCATTGAGGGCCAGGTACCCTACAAGGGCGCTGTCGGCCACGTCATGCACCAGCTCGCCGGCGGCTTGCGCGCCGCGATGGGCTATGTCGGTGCGCGCGACATGAAGGAGCTGCACGAGAAAGCCCAGTTCGTCCGCATCACCGGCGCCGGCCTCCGCGAAAGCCACGTCCACGACGTCACGATCACGCGCGAGAGCCCGAACTATCCGGGCGGGGGTTAGTTACGCCGACGCAACGCCATGTGATGGGATCGGCGGAGCCGAGTCATTCAGCTTCGCCGCATCCGGTCGCTTGCTGTTCATCAGCGACCAGATCAGCGCAACGGGCGTCGCCAGGACTGCCCACAGCGCTTGGCCGTCGAGGCTGACCCAGCTGTTGACGGTTATGCCGGCGAGGCAGAGCAGAGACGTCACGAAGGCCAGGAAATTCAACAGGTAGATAAACAAAACGCAGGGGTGACTGAGAAAGAGCGCGATCCACGTTGGCAGGAAGAGGAGAGCAAAACCTGCGAGATAATGTGCCGCCTCACCGAGATTAGGGGTGTCGTCAGCGAACCACGCCGAGAGCACCGGGCCGATCGCAAAGATCAGGACCGGAAAGGACGCCAGGGCGGCCGTGACTTTCCAAGCCATGCTCTTCGTTGCTGCGAGACCCATTTGCCCGATCTGCTGCCTCAGCGATGTCATTTCCTGTCCAATTTTCGTTTTGGATGTTGATCTCTTTGGCAACGCCGCTGTGCACGGCAGAGGCGAGGTGGTCTCTCTCGTGCACCCTAGACTGGTGGGGTGATCACGGCCCTAATTCGCCGCTTAAAATTCTAACGAAGGATGGCGCCGGTCGCGTTCCCTCTCGTGCCCCGGACGCGGCGCAGCACCGCGTCCGGGACGCGAGAGATGCGCGTGTCGAAACGTCACTAAACTCCACCGCTTTTGTGTTGACGCGCCGCTCCGCCTCCGCTTCCGTTCGCGCCGAAACACAATTCGGAGGAAGCATGTCCCAAGGCAAACGCATCGTTCTCGCCGCACGTCCCGTCGGCGAACCCAAGCCGTCTGATTTTCGCCTGGAGGAATTCGCTGTTCCGACGCCGGGGCCGGGCGAGGTCCTGCTGCGCACGATCTGGCTGTCGCTCGATCCCTACATGCGGGGGCGCATGAGCGAGGGGCCGTCCTACGCAGCTCCGGTGCCGGTCGGCGGGGTGATGGAAGGCGAGGCGGTCAGCGAAGTCGCGGCGTCCAACAATCCCGATTTCGCAGTCGGCGACATCGTGCGCATCCGCTCGGGATGGCAGACCCATGCGATCTCGAACGGGAAGGGCCTGATCAAGGTCGATCCCAAGCTCGGTCCGATCTCGACCTCCATCGGCGTGCTCGGCATGCCCGGCATGACTGCCTATACGGGTCTGCTCGACATCGGCAAGCCGCAACCCGGCGAGACCGTCGTCGTTGCCGGCGCTTCTGGCGCGGTCGGCTCCGCGGTGGGCCAGATCGCCAGGATCAAGGGCGCCCGCGCGGTCGGCATCGCCGGCGGCAAGGACAAGTGCGACTACGTCGTGAAGGAACTCGGCTTCGATGCCTGCATCGATCACCGCGATCCCGATCTCGCCGCCAAGCTCAAGGACGCCTGCCCCAAGGGCATCGACGTCTACTTCGAGAATGTCGGCGGCGCCGTGTTCGAGGCGGTCTTCCCGCTGCTCAATCCGTTCGCGCGTGTGCCGGTCTGCGGCCTCATCGCCCATTACAACGACACCGAGGCCAAGCCGCCGAAATGGGCCGCGAGCCTGATGCGCGCGACCCTGACCAAGCGGCTGACGTTCCGCGGCTTCATCGTGTCCGACTTCGCCGCCCGCCATGGCGACTTCCTGCGCGACATGTCGACCTGGGTCCGCGAGGGTAAGGTCAAGTACAAGGAATTCGTCACCGAAGGCCTGGAGAGTGCGCCGGGCGCGTTCATCGGCCTGCTGAAGGGAGCCAATTTTGGCAAGCAGCTGGTGCGCGTCGGACCGGACAAGGCTTAGCGCGACATCGGCCAGGTCTCACGTGCTTCCGTGCCAAGCTGGCTCGTGGGATGGTTAAGAAAGAGTCACCAAATGGTCACACCTGCCCGCAAAAACCGCAGGTGTGACCGCCTGTTCGTTGACGGTTCGACGAAGGCATTGAATCATCGCGCATATTTTAGGTGCTGCGATGTTCGAGATCAGTATTTTCTGCGTAATCCTCCTGGCCGCCGGCTATTGGGCGACCATGTTCATCATGGGCCGTCGCGACGACGTCATCCATGGCAGGTTCGTGCACACGGAGGAGGAGGGCGATTTCACGCCGGCCGCGATGCCCGCGCCACCGCCGTTTCCGAAGCGTCCGGTGAAAGCTGCGCAGTCCGCTGGTATTCAGCCAGTCGGCACCGAGGCCAAGCCCGTGAACAGCGAGGCGCTGCAATCCCTGCTCGCCGCGATCCAGCAGGATCTCAAGAGCGTCGCTTAGTCACTGCTCGCCCATCTGGGCAAGCAATTCCTCAATATCGACATCGCGCTGGCCCGCCGCCCTGACGTGTCGGACCTCGAGACTGTCGGGCTGGAAGCGGTATTCGACGAGGCCGACTTCCTTGACCGCGATGCGGTCCTGCCGCTTATCGTTGATGACGAAGCCCGCTGACGGCGCCCAGACGTGGCGGGTGTGGCGCCAGGTGAAGTCGCGGCGCTGGTGCACGTGGCCGCTGGCGACCAGACGCAAGTCGACCTTCCCGAACATCTCGATCAGCCGCGCTCGCGCCGGCTGCGGCACGTAGCGGATCGACGTCTCCGGCGTCTCGGGGTCGTCGGGCTGGTTGAGAAACAGCGGCTTGTGCAGGAACAGCGCGACCGGCCCGCCGTTCGTGCGCGAAATCTCGGAGGCGAGCCAATCGAACTGCTGGGCCTCGAAAGGCAGCCCCGAGTTCATCACCAGAGAATTGAGGCCGATGAAGCGCCAGCCACAGGCCTCGAACGACCAATGGTCTTCGCCGATGATCTCGCAAAACTGCCCGCGATGCGCCTCGTTGACCGGAGGCTTCGGCGCCGGACCGATCGTCGTCGGATTGTCGCCGATATCGTGATTGCCGGGGAGATAGCGGCAGGAAACGGGCAGCGCGTCGTGCAAGCCCTTCGCGAATTCGACGTCGTCGCGGCTTGTCGGCCCGTCGAACGAGACGTCGCCGGTGTTGACGACCAGGTCGGGCCTGCCGGCGTCGATGTGGTCGCCGATCGCCTCGAAGTTGGCGATCAGGCCGGGAAAGCGCCGGCCGAGATGGGTGTCGGAAATCTGGGTGAGGCGAAATTCGGGCATGCGACCATCCTAGCCGCGGCCGCGCGTCGGAACGATGACGGCGTAGGTGGGATCGCGACGAACAAAGTTTAAAGCACGCGGTAGCGGATCGTGTAGCCGTCCTGCGGTGCGACCGCGCCGGCGAGCGGCGATGCGATTCGGTCGGCCAGATGCCAGGGACCGAACTGCTCGGAGCGATGCGGTTGCGCCGGCAGACGCAGGCGGAATTCGAACGTGCCCTTGCCGGGCAGGTTCACGACCAGGACGCGGTCGGCCGTGCGGTGGTTGAGCGCCACCGCGCCGCGCAGCACCGCCCGCCCGTCGGCAAGATCCCGCACGCCATCGACCAGCGCCAGGGTCTGGTTGCGATCGGTGTGCAGCTCGATCTGGCTGTCGGTGACCGCCGCCAGCATCTCCCGCGGCATGCGGATCTCGAATTCGATGGCGGGCTTGGACGGATTGAGGCCGAGATAAGCAAGCGCCGCGTGGCGCATGTCGTAGGCGGCAAAGGCGAACAAGGCGAGTGCAGCGAACGCAGCCAGGCCATGCCGGGCGACATCGCGCCAAGTTCGATAGCTCAGGCGGAAGTACACCGTCATGGCCAGCGCGACCGCCAGCGCCGTCGCGATGCCCGATAGCGCAGACATCAGAATGCCGAGCTGGCCGCTGGCGGATGCGGTGAAGAGGCTGGACAAGGTGTTCATGGCGCCATCTCGCGTCGGGCCCAAGCGGCCGAAATCGCTTCAACTATCGGCGGTTGGTCGCCGAAGCGGGAACGGCGGTTCAAGTCGTTCATTGTCAGCGCCAAGAGTCGCCGCTAATGACGGGCGGCGGCATTTCGCCTCCCGGGAAAGTTCCGATGTCCGTTCAAATGGTCCTGCTGCCGGTCTTCGTGCAGGTCGCTCTCACCTTCGCGCTTCTGATCGGGATGGTCATGGCGCGCCGCAAGACGCTGGTCGCGGGGGAGACCAAGATCCGCGACATTGCGCTGGGCGAGCCGAACTGGCCGAAGGGCGCCACACAGATCGCCAATTGCTGCCGCAACCAGTTCGAGCTGCCGGTGCTGTTCTACGTCCTGATCGCACTGGCATTGCCGCTCCGCCGCGCCGATCTCTTCATCGTGCTGATGTCCTGGGTGTTCGTGGTGACGCGCTTTGCCCACGCGGGTGTTTTCGTCTCCTCGAACGATCTGGGCCGCCGCTCCACCGTGTGGCTCGCCGGCGTGCTGGTACTGCTGGCGATGTGGATCTACTTCGCGCTGAAGCTTCTGCTGCTGATCTAGGCGCTCCGCGCCCTTCGAAAGAATTCAAATGACACCCGCTGCACGGCTGTCCGCAGCCATCGAACTGATCGACACCATCGAGAGGGACCGCGTGCCCGCCGCCAAGGCACTGAAGGAGTGGGGCACCGCGCACCGCTTCGCCGGTTCCGGCGACCGCGCCGCGATTGCCGGCCTCGTCTGGGACGTGCTGCGCCGCTACGCCTCGAGCGCATTCCTGATGGATTCCGATACCGCGCGGGCTAGGCTGATCGGCATGCTCCGCCTCGAGCGCAACATGGATACGGCCACCATGGCCGCGCTGTTCGACGGCAGCCGGTTTGCGCCGGCGCCGCTGACCGAGGCCGAGCAGGCCGCGCTCGCCTCGCGCTCCCTCAAGGACGCGCCCTCGGCGATCGCCGGCGATTACCCCGAATGGCTCGACCCGCATCTTGCAAAAGTATTCGGCGAGACCCGCGCCGCGGAAGCCGCCGCGATGGCCAGTCGGGCCCCGCTCGATTTGCGCGTCAACACGCTAAAGTCCAATCGCGACAAGGTGCTGCGCGCGCTTGCTCATCTTCATGCGAAACCGACGCCCTGGTCCGCAACCGGCGTGCGCATCGAGCTTTCGGCCGATGCGCGCAATCCCGGCATCCAGGCGGAAGAGGATTTCATCAAGGGCGCAATTGAAGTGCAGGATGAGGGATCGCAGCTTGCGGCCCAGCTCACCGCGGCAAAACCCGGCGAGCAGGTGATCGATCTCTGCGCCGGCGCCGGCGGCAAGACACTGGCGCTCGCCGCCCTCATTCAGGGCAAGGGCCGGCTGATCGCGACCGACCGCGACAAGCGCCAGCTCGCGCCGATCCATGAGCGGCTGTCGCGGGCCGGCGTCCACAACGCCGACGTCCGCACGCCCAAGGGCGAGGCGGATCCGCTGGCCGATATCCGAGGCACAGCCGACCTCGTCGTGATCGACGCCCCCTGCACGGGAACCGGCACCTGGCGTCGCAACCCCGACGCCAAATGGCGGATGCGCCCGGGCGCGCTGGAGATCCGCCTGCGCGACCAGGCCGAGGTGCTGGAGCGGGCGGTGCCGCTGGTTAAGGCTGGCGGGCGCATCGCCTACATCACTTGCTCGGTGCTTTCGGAGGAGAACGGGGAGCAGGTAAGGGCGTTCACCGCACGCCATCCCGAATTCGCGGTCGTCCCCCCCGAGCAGACCGCGAGCGTGCTCTGGGACAAGGCGGAAGCTTTTGGCGAGGCCGCGCTGAAGTCGACGGAAGGCTGGCTGATGACGCCGCGGCGGACGGGGACGGACGGGTTTTTCGTGTCGGTGCTGAGGAAAATCGGCTAAGTGGTCCTCAGTAGTCATTCCGGGGCTCGTCCTGCGGAGCGCTCCGGATTGACGGCCTCAAATACAAAACCCCGCGCACCGGATCCCGGCCGCGGGGCTTTCTGAGTCTAGCGTTCTGCCGGTACGTCCGTGGTCAGAACGATGCGCAGGCGTTAGCCGACGCGGAGATTGTCAGCCGAGGACTTGCCGCTGCGGCGATCGGCGACGATGTCGAACGAGACCTTCTGGCCCTCGTTGAGGGTGGAGAGGCCGGCGCGCTCGACCGCGCTGATGTGGACGAACACGTCCTTCTGGCCGTCGTCCGGCTGGATGAAACCATAACCCTTTTGGGTGTTGAACCACTTCACGGTGCCCATAGCCATGGGAGTTTCCTTTGTTAGAGAGGGTACGCACGCGGACCGGTACGCGTCGCTGCGCCCTTGATCCTGTTCAGTCGATGTTTGGAGAAGTCATCTGAAGCGTGCGCGCCCGTCGGTAACGAAGCGAAGCGGCCCAGTCGTTCGGCCAAGTATCGATGATCACAATATAGCGAGAATTTTGGGCTACTTCAAGGCACCACCCGCGGCTCGGCATGTCGCGCGTGTTTGCTATTTTGCGGTGCAAATTAACCGTTGCGGCTTCAATCGACGATGAAGAGCGTGGCGCCCGTCGCGGTCGAGGACCGGTGCGCGGCGTCGCCAAAATCCGACACCTGGTAGCTCATTCCCGCCGTAAGCTTGAACTTGCGCCCGTCGCGCAGCTCGGAGTCGAGGTCGCCCTTCAACACGTAGAGCACGTGGCCGCGGTCGCACCAATGATCGGCGACATAGCCCGGCGAATACTCCACCATCCGCACCCGTAGATCGCCGATAGTGAGCGTGCGCCATTTTGCCTCGCCGCTCTCGCCGGGATGCGTGGTCACGTCGATCTTGCTCCAGTCGGTGACGGTGAAGGGGGAGGTGGGGAGCTTCATGGGGAGTCCTGAATGGGGGGCGATGCTTGGCGTAATGACATAGCAACAAACTCCGTCATTGCGGGGAGCCTCCAACGAAGCAATCCAGGACTGTATCCGGGGATAGATACTGGATTTGCTTCGCTACGCTGGCAACGACGGACAGGCTAGTGCACCAAATGGTTCGCCGAGCCCTGCACGATCAGCCCTGCATCGTTCACCCGCAGATACTCGCAGATCTTCTTCCCGCGCTCGTTCGCATAGAACACCACGACGCTGTCGGGGCTGACGAACAGATCGATCAGCGAGAAATGCAGCTCCGGCAGCAGCCCGAGTGCCTTGCCCCAATAGGCGCGCAAAGCCTCCTTGCCCCGCACCGTGCCGCTGGCGTCGAACCCCATCGCGGGGATGCGGTCCGAGGTCATCACGGCTGCCTCGTCATAGAGCGCGAGCACGCGCTCGAGGTCGCGCGCGTTCCAGGCCTCGACCCAGGTGCGGCCGAGCGCGGCCAGCATTGACGGTGGATGATGCTGTGGCATGACGTTCTCCCTGATGGCCCTCTCGGGGGGCGGATATAATAGGTCAGTATTACTGACCTTTATAGCCCTGTCCATGCCCAAAGAAGCATGTGGGCGCGCGCAGCCGCGCGGTTGCGGCCCGGGCCGCGCCAGCGTATCTGCTGGCCATGACAGCAGCACAGAACGACCGCTCCGCGTCGACGCCCTCGGTGGCCTCGGCGCACGACAAGATTCTCATCGTCGACTTCGGCAGCCAGGTGACGCAGCTGATCGCGCGTCGCGTCCGCGAGGACGGCGTCTATTGCGAGATCGTCCCGTTCAACAAGGCCGAAGCCGCCTTCGACGAGATGAAGCCGAAGGCGGTGATCCTCTCCGGCGGCCCCGAGTCGGTGCATGAGGCCGGCTCGCCCCGCGCGCCGCAATCGATCTTCGATTCCGGCGTGCCCGTGATGGGTATCTGTTACGGTCAGATGACCATGGCGGCACAGCTCGGCGGGGAGGTCGAGGGCGGGCATCACCGCGAGTTCGGCCGCGCCGATGTCGAGGTGAAAGCCGACAGCCAGCTGTTCGCGGACGTCTGGTCGTCGGGCAGCAAGAACCAGGTCTGGATGAGCCATGGCGACCGCATCACCAAGATGCCGCCGGGCTTCTCCGTCGCCGGCACCTCGCCGAATGCGCCCTTCGCGATCATCCAGGACGAGAGGCGCAAATATTACGGCCTGATGTTTCATCCCGAAGTGGTGCATACGCCCGACGGCGCAAAACTCATTCGCAACTTCGTCCGCAAGATCGCCGGTCTCACCGGCGACTGGACCATGCGCGCCTTCCGCGAGGAGGAGATCGCCAAGATCCGCGCGCAGGTCGGCAAGGGCAGGGTGATCTGCGGCCTCTCCGGCGGCGTCGATTCAGCGGTCGCGGCCGTCCTGATCCACGAGGCCATCGGCGACCAGCTCACCTGCGTCTTCGTCGATCACGGCCTGATGCGCCTCAACGAGGCCGAGCAGGTCGTCGACCTCTTCCGCCACCACTACAACATTCCCCTCGTGCACGTGGACGCCTCGAAACAGTTTTTGGGCGAACTCGAGGGCGTCACCGACCCGGAAGCGAAGCGCAAGACCATCGGCCGCCTCTTCATCGAGGTGTTCGAGGCCGAGGCCAAGAAGATCGGCGGCGCCGATTTCCTGGCGCAAGGCACGCTCTACCCCGACGTGATCGAGAGCGTCTCCTTCACCGGCGGACCGTCAGTCACCATCAAGTCGCACCACAATGTCGGCGGTCTGCCCGAGCGCATGAACATGAAGCTCGTCGAGCCCTTGCGCGAGCTGTTCAAGGACGAGGTGCGCAAGCTCGGGCGTGAGCTCGGTCTGCCCGAAATCTTCGTCGGCCGCCACCCGTTCCCGGGCCCGGGCCTTGCCATACGCTGCCCCGGCGAGATCACCCGCGACAAGCTCGACATCCTGCGCAAGGCGGACGCCGTCTACATCGACCAGATCCGCAAGCACGGCCTCTACGACGAGATTTGGCAGGCTTTTGCGGTGCTGCTCCCGGTCAAGACCGTCGGCGTCATGGGCGACGGCCGCACCTACGACTACGTCGTGGGCCTGCGCGCCGTCACCTCGACCGACGGCATGACCGCGGACTTCTACCAGTTCGACATGAAATTCCTGGGCGAGACGGCGACGCGCATCATCAACGAGGTGAAGGGCGTGAACCGGGTGGTGTATGATGTGACGAGCAAGCCGCCCGGGACGATCGAGTGGGAATGATTTTTGCCTATCCGATGGTATCCGAAACTACGCTGCAATACGCCATAACCCTCTGACAAATAAATAAAATCATAGCGATACCTATCGCGTGCTATCGGTGTGCAGAGATGGGCGTTGACGGGCCGGGCGACGGGTCTCGCCCATATTGATCAGCTGTGAAAACGAAAGTACCGTCAGGGATGAACAGGCCTCTGACGGTACTTTTTTCGCATTAACTCGTTGAAGTGACGCGGAATTTTTCGCCAAGGCCAGCCAAAAACCGCATGACGGTACTTTTTGGAGGTGGCGCGGAGATGCTAACGGATGCGGCGATCAAGGCTCTGAAGCCTCAGAGCAAAATGTACAAAGTTGCGGATCGGGACGGCATGTATGTGCGCGTCATGCCATCCGGTGCGATATCGTTTCGCCTAGACTATCGGCTGAACGGCCGTCGCGAGACCGTTTACCTCGGGAAGTACGGCCGCGATGGCATCTCACTGGCTCGCGCTCGCGAACTCTGCATTGATGCAAGAAGGGCCGTCACCGAGGGTCGCTCCCCCGCGATCGAAAAGCAGCGTGAGAAGAGACGTCTGAAGGAAGCAAAGAGCTTCGGGGAATTTGGAGAGAAGTGGCTCGTCAACGCGCCGATGGCTGACAGCACGCGTGCAATGCGGCGTTCGATTTTCGAACGGGAGCTGCTTCCGGTTTGGCGCAATCGTCTCCTGACTGAGATCACACCAGACGATCTGCGCGCGCATTGTGGCAAGATCGTCGATCGGGGCGCTCCAGCGACAGCGATCCACGTGCGGGATATCCTCAAGCAGATTTACGGCTTCGCCATCCTGCATGGCGAGAGGGTCGCGAACCCGGCCGACGACGTTGGGCCAGCATCAATCGCGACCTTCGCGCCCAAGGACCGCTCCCTATCTCCAAGCGAGATCCGGATCATGCTCAAGGAGCTGGAGAAGGTGGCTACGCTGCCCACGATTCGGCTCGGGATGAAGCTGTATCTCCTGACGATGGTGCGCAAGAGCGAGTTGCAGGACGCGGTGTGGGACGAGGTAGATTTCGAGAACGCCGTTTGGACAATTCCGAAGGAACGTATGAAGCGATCGAAGGCTCACAACGTCTATCTGTCTCGTCAGGCCCTTGACATCATGATCGCTCTTAAGACCTGCGCGGGCAACTCGCGATATCTGCTGCCATCGCGGTACGATGCCGATGCGCCGATGTCGCGCGCGACGTTCAATCGCGTGACGTATTCCGTTGTGGAGCAGGCGAAAAAAGAAGGGCTGCCGTTGGCGCCGTTCACGGTGCATGACCTTCGGCGGACAGGGTCGACACTGCTCAACGAGCTTGGCTTCAATAGCGACTGGATCGAAAAGTGCTTGGCGCACGAGGATGGCCGGTCGTCTCGTGGAGTTTACAATAAGGCCGAGTACGAAATTCAGCGCCGCCACATGATGCAGGAATGGTCCGACATCGTGGATGCGTGGGTTGAAGGCCGGAAGCACGTGCCTATTTTGCTCCCTCCGGCTATGCCTTTGATGGAGCTTGATCCCGCCCTTTGATTGGCCGCGTCCGTCGCTTCGTCACGTCGGGGTGCTGAGCGCGCCGGATCGGCGCCGCTCGCCGCTCAAGTAGCCACGCTTCAACCTCCGCAAGGTCCCAAACGACGCACCGTGGGGACAGTGCAAAACGCTGCGGGAACTCGCCCCTCTGTTCCATCTCGTAAATAGTGCTGTCAGCGAGCGGTACCATTTCGCGCAGCTGATGACGTCTGATTGTCCGGCGCAAAATTGGATTGGTATTTCCTGGGCTCATTCTATTGGCCTCCTTAAACTATGGATGACAATAGAAAGCGATAGATATTGAGCGTGAGAAGCCTCTGCGGACACGCGTGCGGGAATATCGCACCATAGCGTACAAATCGGATGATTCACATTTCTGAGGAGAATGACTGCGCCCGACATTTGACGCTGCGACCTTTTTCTGCGGCCTGGACGATAAACGCTGCGCCCAGGGTCGTCCGTCGGCCGAGCCACGGGTCAATTGCAGCTAGTCTCGAAGCGGCAGCGCCGGACGGAGGATAGAAGGTGGCGCCTCGCGTTTCGGAAGCAGTAAGGCCTTGGCGGGTAACGAGGCGGCGAAGCTCTGATGCGGTCCGGAAGTGCGCGTGGCGCCAGACGGAATTGCCCATCCAGCCCTGGATTCGTCGCTGTGCCGCCCACACGTTCCAGCGACCAAGTTCCCCTACAATGAGCCGTCCGCCTGGTCTCAAGACCCGCGCCATCTCAGCAACGGACTGCTCGGCGTCTGGGATAAAGCAGAGTACCGTTACTGCAACGACGCGATCAAAGGCGACATCCGGGAACGGCAATGCGCCGGCTTCCCCTTGTTCAAGAGCGAGGGTGATGCCCTCTTTAAGAGCGCGGGCCTGTGCGGCCTTGAGCATGGTGGGATCCGGATCGAGGCCAGTGACGATCCCGCCTCGTTTGGCTAGCTCTACGGCGAGGACGCCGTCGCCGCAGCCGATGTCGAGGACGCGCAGACCATCAACGTCGCCGAGCAACCTGGTCAACGTCTGCTGCTGAAGCCGATCGGTGATCTGTCCCAACGTGCTCGCGCGCCACCGCTCATATGCCTCGGCCAGCGGACTGCTACCTCTCGGGGCTTCAGAAGCCACAGCCGTTACGGGGTGCCGGAGCGCATTTCTGCGAGGCGAGCGATAACGGCATCGATCTCCTCGTCGGTCGTACCGCGGCCGAGGCTGAAGCGGATCGCGCCCATGCCGACCTGCTCGCTTACCCCCATCGCGGCCAACACCGGCGACAGCTCAATGCGTCCGGCATGACAGGCGGAGCCGGTCGAGGCCGCGACCCCTTTCAATTCTGAGAGCACATCTGCGCCGACGCGACCGACGAAGGCCACGTTCAGGGTATTTGGAAGGCACCCATTCTCTGGACCGTTGATCGCAACGCTGTTGCCAAAGATCGTCCTGAGCTGCTGCCAGAATCGATCCCGCAATGCGCGGACACGCTTTTGAGGTTCGAGATCGCTGGCGAGTTCCGCTGCTTTCCCGAGTGCTGCTGCCAGAAGAACGCTCTCGGTGCCGGCGCGGCGACCGTTCTCGTGCCCAGCCCCATGGATCAATGGCTCAATCGGCGTGCCCTGTCGGATATAAAGGGCGCCGATAGCCTTCGGCGCGTAAAGCTTGTGCCCCGCGATTGTGAGGAGATCCACGCCAAGGTCGTCGACGCGTGTAGCGATTTTTCCAACAGACTGGGCCGCATCGGTATGGAATCGAACGCCGTGATCGCGCGCGACGGCGCTTATAGCCTCGATCGGCTGAATCGCTCCCGTCTCATTGTTGGCGTGCATGACGGTAATCAGGATGGTGTGAGGCGTGATTGCCTGCCGCACAGCATCTGGGTCGACCAATCCGTTTCGGTCGACCGGGAGCACGGTCACGTTGGCGCCGAGTCGCTTGAGGAATTGCAGCGGCTTGAGAACCGCCGGATGCTCGGTCGCCTGAGTGATGATGTGATCGCCTTTGTCGCGGAGCGCAAAGAACGTTCCCTTGAGTGCCATGTTGTTGGCTTCGCTGCCGCCGCTCGTGAAGGCGATCTCGTTCGGATCAGCGCCAAGAAGTGCGGCGATCTGGCCGCGCGCCCGTTCGAGTATCGTCTTGGCCGGTACGCTCGCCCAATGGCCGCTCGAAGGATTGCCGAAGGGGCTGTCGAGCAGCGCGCGCATCGTGGCTGCGACCTTGGGGTCCAGCGGTGTGCTTGCGTTATAATCGAGGTAGATGTCGGTCATATTTATTCTCGAGTTCGGACGCTGGAAGGCGTCTGCCGATCAACGGCGTTCACGCATTGTTACCGCGACGATGAGGCCCGACAGGAAAGTCAGTGCGCCGATCGCGAGAATCGCAGCAGTGAAACCGAAGCGATCGGCGATGAGCCCGGCAGCGAGCGCTCCGATCGCGTAACCGAGATCACGCCAGAAGCGATAGACACTAAGGGAGCGCGCTCGCCACGTGGGATGTGAGGCGTCGGATACGGCAGCTATCAAGCTCGGGTAGACCATCGCGGTGCCGAGCCCGAGCAGTACGCTGGCGACGAACCACCATTCGAAGCGGCCAGTCAGGGCGGTCAGAACCAGACCGGCGGCCTGGACCCACATCCCGGCGACGATCAAGCCCTTTCGGCCCCAACGGTCGCTGAGAGGTCCGGTTAGGATCTGTCCGACTCCCCAGACGATCGGATACACCGCCTTGAGAATGCCAATCCGTTCGACGCCGAGGCCAAGCGTAGTGAAGAAGAGCGGGAAAATGCCCCAGCTCATGCCATCATTCAGGTTGTTGACGAGGCCCGCTTGCGATGCGGAGAAGAGGTTGCGATCCTTGAAGGAGGTCAACACAAAAATCTCCCGGAACGAGAGAGGCGAAGCTTCCTTCGTGACGCCGCTTGCTTCGAGCCTAACGTGGTGTCTGGTATCGCGAACCACGAGGATTGAGAGGATCGTGCCAACCACGGCATAGAGCACGCCAAGATAGATCGGCGCCGGCCGCAGACCGTAACGACTCGCCAAGTAGCCGGTCAGGAATGCGGTAAGTCCGACGGCGAGATAGCCGGCGAACTCATTGAGGCCGACGGCTAGGCCTCTGCTTTTGGGCCCAACCAGATCGACCTTCATGATGACCGTCATAGACCACGCAAAGCCTTGACTGAGGCCGAGCAGGACGTTGGCCGCAATCACCCATTCCCAGTTAGGGGCGGCGATAATCATGAAAGGGACGGGCAGACCGATCAGCCAGCCGACAATGAGGACACGCTTGCGGCCCCAACTGTCGGCAAGTTGGCCGGAGATCAGGTTTGCGAATGCTTTCACCACGCCGAAGCTGATGATGAAAGACGTGATGAGCGTCGTGGATTCAATGTGGAAGGTTTCGGAGCCGATCAGCGGCACGACTGTCCGCTCGATGCCCACCATGCCGCCCACGAAAGCATTGATAAGTACGAGAAGAGAGAACTGACGCCAGTTCTCCTTCAAGCCCAGCACTACGGTCTGTGAAGTCGTCGAAGCGGAGTTCATAGGTCAGGCCGCCGCGGCCGGCCGTCCAGAATTTGCGGCGCGTAGCCTCGCCGCCTCCGGAGGCGCTGGCGGAATGTCCGTGAGCATAAAGTCAATGAATTCCGCTTCGTCCTCGATGCCGAAGGCTCTGTTGTGCCGCTTTTCGAATCCGATGGTGGATACGGGGTTCGCGCTGAGGCTGCGTCCGCAGACGGAGCCTGCATAGGCACCCGGCAGAACCTGGACGTAGTCGGGAAGCGCCTTCAGCTTCTGGACGCTGCGGAACAGATCCTTTGCACCCACCTCGGCGCTGACCGCAAGTTCGGTGCGACCGAGATCGCCGACCATGAGGGTATGCCCGGTCACCACGAACCAAGGTTCGTCGGCGCGCGTGCGGTCCGTGACGAGCAGTGCGATGTGCTCGGGTGTATGCCCGGGAATTGACAATATCTTGATGGTGACGTTGCCCAATGCAAGCTCGTCGCCATCGCTCACGCTCTTGAACGGGATGGCCACGTCAGCCCGCTCGGACAGCACGTATTCTGCACCCGCAGCATCGGCGAGCGCGCGCCCTGTGGACACGTGATCTGCATGCACGTGTGTGTCGATCACATAGTCGATCTTCATCCCAGCGGCCTGTGCCGCCGCAAGATAGAAGTCGGGTTCAGCCACCGGATCGACGACGGCCCCGGTCGCCTTTCCCCCGCAACCCAGGAGGTACGAGATGCCAACCGGATCATCGTGTAGGAACTGTCTCAGGATCATCAGCTTGCACTCCACAAAGCGAGGTGATAGATTGATTCAATCATTCTGCTGAATGTTTATCTTAGGAGGACCGATTGTCAAGCGTTGGACCGAAGCAAGCGATCTTCGAAAGCCTCGCGGAGATCGCGCAGGCTATCGGACACGCAAATCGACTGGAGTTGTTGGAGCACATTGCGCAGGGCGCGCGGTCGGTCGAGGATCTTACCGCGCTTTCGGGCATGTCCTTCGCGAACACGTCACGCCACCTGCAGATCCTTCGGCGGGCTCGCATCGTGGAGAGCGAGCGTCAGGGCAAGCGGGTGCTTTACAGTCTTGCCAGCAGCGCTGAAGTCGTCGCCTTAATCAAGGCGCTTGGCCAGGTCGGAGAGCGAAATCTCGCCGAGATTGGCCGCGTGATGAACGACTATTTCCATGCCCGTGATTCCCTGGAGCCGGTTTCGCGGGCGGACTTGGCTGAGCGCGTGGAACAGGGGATTGCCATCGTGCTGGATGTCCGGCCGGAGGACGAGTTCGCGGCGGGCCACGTCCCGGGTGCACGCAATATCCCCCTCGCTGAACTGGAGAAGCGGTTAAGCGAGCTACCGAAAGGTGTTGAGGTCGTCGCTTACTGTCGCGGACCATACTGTGTGCTTGCCTATGAGGCCGTCGCCGCTTTGCGCGCCAAAGGCATTAACGCTCGCCGCCTCGAAGATGGATTTCCGGAATGGCGGGCAGCGGGACTCGCCGTTGAATCTCGCGTCGAGGCGTGAGCAGTCACGACATCCGAAGGGGATAGAACGTGAAGGCCATCCAGGATTTCTATCCCGAAGAGTTCGCGCATTGCTATGGTTGCGGCCCTGCGAACGCGCAAGGGCTTCATCTGAAGAGCTATGTCGACGGGATCGAGACTGTAGCGCGGTTTAAGCCGGCTGAAATCTACAGCGGCGGATATCCGGGGCACGTCTATGGCGGAATGATCGCCTCACTGCTCGACTGTCACGGGACGGCTTCGGCCGCCGCTTTCGCCCACCGTGAGCGGGGTCTCGAGATGGGCCAGGGGGAAGAGCCGATCCGCTTCGTAACGGCCTCGCTGAGGATCGAATATAAACGTCCCACCCCTCTCGGAGTGGAACTGGTCATTCGCGGGTCTCTGTCATCCCTTGACGGGCGTAAAGCGATCGTCGCGCTATCGTTGAGTGCGGACGACGAACTGTGTGCGAGCGCGGAAATGCTTGCGATCGAATATCGTCGGCAAACCCGGGCGCCCTAGGAGTAGAGCGAGCCGGCTTTCTGAGGGCGCGCCGCGGACGAGGACGGCGCAATTTCGACCGCGACCGCGTCTGAGCAGCGCCGTTTCCTAGATGGTCGGCATGAAGGCGTCGTAGCCGCGTTCTTGGGCCACCGCCAAATGCCAGTAATCTGACACCTGCCTTGCAGAGGTGAGAACGGCCTCACGCATGAATTCGAGGCGTGATTGTCCAAACTGTCGTGCTGCCACATCAATGATGGTCAGATCGCTCTCGGAAAATTGCAGCGAATTGATCGGTGTGATGACCGACATTTAGTTCTCCTTCGAAATTGACCTGATGCGAGCCAGGCTCGACCTCGTGGTCTAACCGAGCGCCTGCTTCAGGTCTGCGATGAGGTCTTCCGCGTCTTCGAGGCCGCAGGACAGACGGACCATGCCATCGACGATGCCACGCCGCGATCGTTCCTCGGGCGTCATGCCGTGGTGGGTCGTTGTGATGGGTTGCGTCACCAAGCTTTCGACGCCGCCTAGGCTTGCCGCGATCGTGAAATATCTCAGCTTGTCGACGGCGGCGGCCGTGGCCTGTGCGTCACCGTCATATACAAAGCTGAGAATGCCGCCGAAGCCGGCCATCTGTGCG
Organism: Bradyrhizobium sp. Leaf396; assembly: GCF_001424605.1. Classification (NCBI taxonomy): domain Bacteria; kingdom Pseudomonadati; phylum Pseudomonadota; class Alphaproteobacteria; order Hyphomicrobiales; family Nitrobacteraceae; genus Bradyrhizobium; species Bradyrhizobium sp. Leaf396. The sequence goes on along the minus strand of NZ_LMQJ01000003.1, from coordinate 46,458 downwards.
GCGGCAACATTGTGGCCGGCGAAGTTTGGCAAGCCAGGATAGTTGACTTTCTTGACCTTGGGATGCCGCGCAAGGAATTCAGCGACCGCCTGTGCATTGGCGTTCTGCTGACGCACGCGCACGACAAGAGTGCGCAGGCTGCGCGCGAGCAGGAAAGCGACTTCCGGCGCCATCATCTGCCCGAGGTTCTTGCGCCATGGCCAAATCGGATTGATCAGCGACTTGGCCGCAATCACGACGCCGCCGGTGAGATCACTGTGGCCGCCAAGATACTTGGTGGTGCTGTGAACGACGATGTCGGCGCCGAGTTTGAGCGGCGACTGGTTGACCGGTGAGGCGAAGGTGTTGTCGACGACCACGAGGACGCCGCGTGCTTTGGCGACCCTCGCCGCCTCGGCGATGTCGATCACTTCCATGTTCGGGTTGGTGGGGGTCTCGAAAAAGACGATGCGGGTGCGATCGGTGATGGCGTCGTTGAGCCGGCCGATCTCGCTGCCGAGGAGGAATGTCGTGTTGATGTCGAGGTTGGGCAGATTGCTTTCGAGCAGCTCATAGGTGCCGCCGTAGACGTCACCGATGCAGACGATGTGATCGCCATTGCGGCAGTTGGCCAGGATCGTGGCTGCCTCCGCAGCCATCCCCGAGCTGAAGACCAGTGCTGCTTCTCCGCCCTCCAAAAGAGCTAGCTTGCGCTCGACGGATTTGATCGTCGGGTTGAGACCGTAGCGCGTATAGAGGTTTCCGTCTGCGCGCCCTTCGACGACATCGAGCAGAGCCTTCGTGGATGGGAAGCCGAAGGTGGAATGATTGTAGAGCGGCGTATGGATGCCACCGTTGGCGTCGAGCTGCTCGCCGCCATGGACGCACAATGTTGAAAGTCCGGTTTGAATATCAGCTTCGGTCGCCATTTAAGCGCTCCTCGTCATTGGTCAGTTGGTTGGGGGACGCTGGGCGAGCAAATCTCAACTCCGGCGCGCCGGCTGTGCGACCGATCCCCTAATCGGGAACGGGTTCATCAAAATCGACGATCATGGGCTCGCGACCGCATGAGCGTATGAAGGTCAAAAGGTCGTCGGGCCGAAGGCCGGTGCTTTCGGTATTGATCAGAGGATGGAAGTTGAGCTGATCCGCATTGAGGAGAGACGCGTCGATCACGGCCGTAACCACACCCTCAATATCGTTGATAAGGCCCAAAGGCGTGAGAGCGCCCGGTACGACGCCGAGATATAGTTCTACCTTCTCCCCTGATGCGAAGCCGAGCTGGCCCTTGGCCCCGACCCGCTTGTGCAGTGTCTTCAGATCGATAGTTCGATCCTCGTGGATCGATAGAAGGAAATGCCGGCTCTTCTTGTCTTTCAACAGAAGGTTCTTCGTGAAGGTTCCAGCCATTTGCCCGCGCAGAGCCTTTCCTTCTTCAACTGTCTTGTGCGCGGGGTAAGAGACGGTTGGGGCCGCTATTGCGAGATTGGCGAAACGGTCGAAGAGGCGCGCGCGCGATTCTGCGGCGCAGGGGTCCAGAAGCGTGTCAGTCATGCAGGGCTCTTCATTGTTGGGTGGAACGTCTGACCAGCCAAGCCGTGGATGAGGAGGATTTGAGCGACGATCGTCATCAGCGCCCCGGCGGACATCAGTAAGTGCAGGTAGTGATTGGCGTACAGCGGAGCTGAGAAATCAAAATGCCCTTTGGAGATTTCGTTCCAGGCATTGAAATGCTGGGTTCCAGCCACGACGACGCCGAGTGCTGCTATCGTTGTCGCCAGATATCGAAGGAGCCAGTGGGACGCTGAGGGAAGCAGCATCAGCGCTCCCAAGATGCCGATGACAGACCGGCTGACGCGGCAATAGCCACATGGGTCCACAATCCCGAGGAGGTCTGTTCCCCAGGTCACAAGGCTGACCGTGATCGATAAAATCCCCACTGCTTTCGCGACAGTGGACAGCGAATAGCGGATCATCGAGCACCCTTTCTTATGCTTGCGGGAGAGAGATCCGGCGCAGGCCGCGCGCCACCAGAGGTCCGGAAGCTGAACCAGAGGAGGACGAGCGCAGCTATTGCCAACCAAGGCAGCAGTAGACCGTTCAGGGTTTGCCAGCCGACCGCCTCGAGAAGGCCGCCAGCGCCGAAGGAGCAGGCAAGCCCGACGACGAAGATCGTCATGTCGTTTGTGGCTTGGGCCCGGCTTTTCTCGGCAGGGCTATAGGTGGTGGTCAGCAGCGTAGTGCCGCCGATGTAAAGGAAGTTCCAGCCCACTCCGAGCAGCACCAACGCGCTTGCAAAGGACCCGAAGCCGGTACCTGTCCATGTCATGAAGACATGGGCGCTGAGCAGAGCCACACCGGCGAGCATGATGCGCAGAACACCAAAGCGCGCGATCAATGTTCCGGTGAAGAAGGACGGCAGGAACATGCCGAGGACATGCAATTGGATGACGGTGGCCGCCGTCGTTAGTTCATGATGGTGATGAGTCATCGCGATCGGAGTCGCAGTCATCGCGAGGATCATGATCCCGTAGCCAGTGGCTGCCCCGAATAGAGCGACGAGATAGCCCGGCTGACTGACGATAGTCGCCCACGGACGGCCCTTACCGGTATCGACATGATCGATCGCGATGTTCGGCATGCGAAGCGCGAGCAGAGCGCCGAACGCAGCCAGCGACACGATCGCGAGGATCAGGAACGAGCCAACATATGCGGGCTGCAGCAGAGGGCCGCCCAAGCGTCCCAACATTGGGCCGAGCAAAGCGGCGACGACGCCGCCGGCAAGCACCAGGGAGATGGCACGCGGACGGAAGGCGTCATCCGCAACTTCGCCGGCCGCGAAGCGATAGAACTGGGCGAAGGCTTGGTAAGCGCCAACCAGCAGGGTGCCCAGGGCAAGCAGTCCCAATGAACCAAGCCATATGCCGCCGGCTCCGATAAGGCCGCCGAGCACGCCGAGCGTAGCGCCGAGCAGGAAGCCGGCGCGCCGGCCCACCCTCGCCATCCATGCCGATGCCGGGAAGGTCGTGATAGCGGTGCCGAGAAACATCGCGGCAATCGGCACGGTCGCCAGTTCGGGGCGGCTCGCGATTTGACTTCCCGCCAAACCGCCCACCGTCATCACCAGGACGGAAGCGGTCTGAAACAGCGCTTGGGCCGTGGCAAGGACGAAGACCTGCCTGTGGCTGTGTTTTCCCATTATCGACAGGACCCCCGCAAAGGCATAGGATTGACACTGGTAGATTCATCATTCAATGTATTCCTTGAATGATTCAACGTGAAGGGCGGCTTTGTCAATGGCCGGGGCAAAAAAACAGGTCTTTGCGCAGTTCGCTGAAGTGGCTCGCACCCTCGGCCATGCGAACCGGCTCGAACTGCTTGAGCATGTGTCTCAGGGGGAGCGATCGGTCGAACGCTTGGCGGAGCTGACCGGGATGTCGGTCAACAACACCTCTCAACATCTTCACCAGCTTCGCCGGGCGGGGTTCGTGCAGTCGCGAAGAGCGGGCAAACAGGTCCTCTACGGTCTCGGGGATGGCCCCGTGCTTTCGTTGCTGGGCGCCCTTCGCTGCTACGCCGAGAAAAACTGCGCCGAGGTCAAGGAAATCGTCTCGGACTATTTCGAGAAGCTCGACATGCTGGAGCCGGTGTCGCGGGAGGAGTTGATCCGCCGCCTTTCCGACTCGAGCGTGGTGCTGCTTGACGTTCGGCCCGAGGACGAGTTTTCGCTCGGCCATGTGCCCGGCGCTCTCAATGTGCCGCTCGAAGAGCTGGAGCGGCGCTTGGCCGAGCTTCCGAAAGATCGAGAGATCATCGCCTACTGCCGCGGTCCCTATTGCATCCTTTCATTCGAGGCGGTCGCCGCGCTTCGCGCGAAAGGCTATCAAGTGCGGAGACTGGAGGACGGCTATCCCGAATGGGTTGCTGCCGGCCTCGAGGTAGAGGCGGTCGCATAGGTGGTCGCCCCAGGATGCCCGACCCCGCGCTCAATCTCTGGAGATCAGAAGACGCGGTAGCCGCATTGAGACCGAGCGGCCTAGCGGCTCGGCTCGGCAGCAACTCCAAGTCAGAGAGATGCGTGGGACGCAGAAATTGCCCGCAGAGGCGGCGCGGCAGTGCGACCGTCGTCACTTCTCCTCGTGGGGATGACGCCTTGGCGAGCGCTGGTCCTCCCGCCGCCCACGCCGGGGAGGCCGCGAGCCGGAGCGCCGGCGACGGTGTGTGACGATTGACTTCCGGCAACTCCAATATGTGATCGCCGCTGCTCACGCTGGCAGTTTTCGTCGCGCGGCGCGGGTGCTCGATCTCCCCGAGTCCACAATCAGCCGGCGAATCCGCGATCTCGAAGACGAGTTGGGGGTGGCACTCTTCATCCGTTCGCACAACGGGGTCTATCTGACCCAGGCTGGAAACCAGTTCCTACCCGGCGCGCGCAAGGCGATTGAGCAGATCAAGCACACTGTCACGAACGTCGGCGCCTTTGGTCGCGGCGAAAACGGTTCGGTGCGCATTGGGATCTTCACGTCGCTAGCGTCAGGCTTCCTGTCAGAGCTTGTACGCGCCTATATTTCGGCCCACCCATCGGTTCGGTTGGAGGTCGTCGAAGGCGGCCCGGCGCATCACATCGCATCGCTCCAACGCTTCCAACTGGATGTCGCGTTTCTGACAGGCGAGCCGGTCGCCGACGACTGCGACCGGGCGCATCTCTGGAATGAGGGGGTCTATGTGGCACTGCCGGCAGACGATGAGCTTACGGCGGTACGGGAAATCACCTGGTCGATGCTGAAGGATCGGAAGCTCATCGTGATGGAGGCCGATCCTGGGCCCGAAATCTACGACTACCTGATGAAGCACTTGGCCGAGCTGGGGCATCATCCCGAAGTGGAGCAACATGCCGTCGGACGTGAGAACCTAATGAATCTCGTGGCGATGGGCCGCGGTCTGACGGTGACGAGCGAGGCGACGATCGGCGTCCAGTATCCGAGCGTCGTCTATAGGAAGCTCGCGACCGATTTCCTTCCGTTTTCCGCGATTTGGTCTGCGCGCAACGACAATCCGGCGCTGCGGAGATTGCTTAGCCTGGCCCGTGGACTCTCGCGTCGCTGGCCGCGCGACATCGACCGGGCAGCTCAGGCTTCAAGATCACTGTGATTCACGTCTTTCCTTTGCAAATCCGCGATCGGTGGCGATGAACCGCTCCAGCATGGGGACGATGAGCTTGGTAGGATCGTCGATCTGTTGCCCTTGCTCGCGGCCGAGCGCGCTCGCATAGGCAGCCAAGTCTCTGTGCAGGCTGGCCGGAAGTTCCAAAGTCACTTTTACCGGCTTGTCGCTCACGATTGGGCCGAGCTTGAGTTTCGCCATCACGAACCTCCGTATGGCTCTAGTACGAGATCTCTGGTGACGATCACGCGCACCGGAAAGCCCGGCCGGATCGTCAGGGTCGGGGCAACATTGAGCTGGCGGCGAATGATCTGCTGGCCGGCATCGTTGATCGTGTCTTGTCCGCCGTTTCGGATCGCCTGAAGCAGACGGTCTTCATCATTGACGGCCAATTCCGCGCCCACGCTGAGCAACGTCGAAAGCCCCGCAGCTTTGGCAAGATCCCACCAGTGGTAGTCAACGCCATCCTGCAGGCCGGCGTAGCCCTCCGCGTCGGCCCCAGGCAGGCGCTCGAGCACGATGGAGCGACCATTCGGAAAGATAAGCCGGTTCCAGACAAGTAGTACGCGGCTCTGCCCGAACTGCACGTTGTTGTCGTACTGGCCGATGACGCGCGTGCCCTGCGGTACGAGGAGGATGCGGCCGGTCGGGCTGTCATAGATGTTCTCGGTGACCTGCGCGGTGATCTGGCCTGGAAGATCGGACCGGATGCCGGTGATCAGGGCCGCCGAAATCACGGCTCCGGCCTGAAGGATGTTCGGTGAAGCTGGCGCGGCGACCCTATCGGCCGCAACGGTCCTGCGATCGGCTGCCGCGTTGAGAAAGGCGTTCTGGCGATCCTGCGCCGAAGGTGTCGCCGGAGGTGGCGCGAGTCCGAGGCCGGCCAGGTCCGGCGCTGGCGGCGGCGCGATGGCAGGGGCCGTCCCGGCCGCACCAGCGCGGGTCTCGGTTCCAGAGAATAGCCGACTGGTTCGCGCAGTCTCGATCTCCTGAAGGCGGCGCTGTTCCTCCGGGCTGATGCCGGGATTCGGGGTGGCGACACTTGGAGTCGGGACAGGCTGTCCACGCTCTTGGGCACCGACGATAGGGCGACCGAGGTCGCCCGGCAGCGGGGGACCAAGGCGCGGCACGCCGCTATAATCGCGCGGCAGGCCAGCCAGACCATCAGCAGTGGAGCGGTTCTCGGTCGAATAAAGCTCCTCGTTCGGCCGACCTCCATCGCGGGTCTGGAGGGCGTAGATCAGGGCGCCCCCGAGCCCGACGCTGGCGACCAGACCCACGCCCGCGAGAACTTTGCGCGACAGCCGGGTCACGCGCGGCGGTTCTGCGCGCAGCCGCATCGGCGCGGCGCTGGCCGGCTCGCCGGTCAGTGGCTGCGCCTCGTCGTCCGGCACTTCCTCATTCCGGGGCGGGTTCTCGCTCACGAGGTTGGCCTCCCGTCGGTACGGGTAATGCGGACGCGCCGCTGGCGGTCGCCGGCGCCGAAGCGCAGCTCAGCGGCCGCGAAGAGGCGGTCGACGATCATGTGGTGCCCGCGCACGCGGTAGTTCACCAGCTCGGAGGTGTTGCCCTCGGGGCCTACGACGAAGAGCGGCGGCATCTCGCCCTGGCCGATGCCGCGCGGGAATTCGATGAAGACCTGGCGGCCGTCGTCGAAGGCGCGAAGCGGCCGCCATGGCGCTCGGTCGCCTTCGATTGCATAGCGGAAGTTGACGTTGGCGAGGTCGACGCCGCTCGCCACTGGCTGAGCGGCTTGCGCCTCGGCGTTCTGCCGGCGCAGCGCGATGAGCTGGTCCTGCGGATACTGCCAGGAGACGGAGGCCATATAGGTCCGCTCGGTCGAGCGAAGCTCCATGTGATAGGTGCGCAGGTTGGTGTTGATGACGAGGTTCGTCATCAGGTCCGGGCGGGTCGGCTTCACGAGGATATGAATCTGCCGCGCCGCCCCCGATCCGCTCTCGGTGTCCCCAATGATCCAGCGCACCGTGTCGCCGGCCGCGACGGGGCCGGAGCCGACGAGCTGCTCGCCGGGCTGCAACGCGACGTCTGTGATCTGGCCGACAGCGGTATAGACCTGATAGAGCGCGCCTTGCGTGAAAGGATAGACTTGCATCGAGTTGATGAAGCCGTCGCGCACCGGCTGGATGCGCGCGGCGGCATTGGCTTGGTTCACCCGCGCGGTCGGGTCTGCCGGCTCGGGTGTGCGCCGCGAAGGCTCCACGCGTTGCAACTGGCCGGGCAGCGGCAGCGGCCGTGGCAACTCCACCACGGTGACGGGCGCCGGCGGATCGACGGTCTGCACGGCGGGAGCCGCGTTGTCATAGGAGATCTCGGGCGGCGGGTTGGTGGTGGCGCAGCCGGCGAGCGCAGTCGTCGCCAGCAGGACCATCGGGATTGCGGCTCTCCGCAGAGCCGGGAATGCGAGTGTGTGCGAAGCCGGGTTTCCGGCTTTACGGAAAGACGGCTTCATTGCCCAAGCTCCCGTGACCAGTTGATGGCGTTGACGTAGATGCCGAGCGGATTCGCTCTCAGCCGATCGGCGTTTCGGGGGACCTGCACGACGATGGTCAGGATCGCGGTCCAGCGCGTGGTCTCGGCGAGTTGGCCGTTCTCGTAGCGGCGCTCGACCCAGGCGACGCGGAAACTGTCCGGAGAAGCGCGGATGACGCTGGAGACGTCGACGGCGACCTGCTGGCGACCGACCCGCGTGAACGGATCATTCGCTCGCGCATAGTCGTTCAGCGCCATCGCGCCGCGATCGGTCGTGAAGTCGTAGGCGCGAAGCCAGTTCTGGCGCACGATGATCGCATCGGCTGGAATGCTCCGGACCTGTTCAATGAAGCGCGCCAGGTGGAAGGCGATCTGCGGATCGGTCGGACGGTAATCCGCCTCGGCCGGCGCGACAGCCTGCGCCTGACCGAGCCGGTCGACCTGCACCACCCAGGGGACAATGGTTCCGCGTGCCGACTGCACGACGAGCGCGGTGGCGAAGCCGGCTGATAGGATCAGCGAGCCGAAGGCCATCAGCCTCCAATTCTTGGCCTGAATGCGGGAGGTGCCGATGCGTTCATCCCAGACCTGGGCCGCGCGTTGATACGGCGTCTCCGGCTCGGGTGCTTTGCCGTAGTGGGTGGAAGGTCGTTTGAACATCAGCGATCGCCTTCGGAAAGATTGACGGAAGAGCCGCCGCCGTGGGCGTCGCCGGAGCGGACGGCGTGGGCCGTAGCCTGGACGGCGTGGGTCATGCGTTGGGACCGGCGCATCCTTTGTGCCCAGGCCGGAGGGCCGCCAGCGCTCGCAGGCGCCGCGCCGTCGCCGGCGGCATCACCGCCGATTGAGCCCAAGGTGGACGTTCCGCCCGTGGCTTCGAACGCTGCCTTGCCGCCGGCATTGAAGCTGGACTTCATGCTTTCGGCGGCGCGGGATGCGGCGCGGCGCAAAGGTGAGACGGCGGCGCTGCCGCCTGCACGAGCAACGCCACCGAGACCAGATGCAACGCCGGCCGCGCCGGACTGTCCTGCTGCGCCGAGACTGTAGGCAGTCGATGCGCCGCCCGCGATCGCGGCGCCCCCGCGCGCGGCTGCGGCTGCACCTGCGGTGAGGGCCGCGCCACCGGAGGCGGCGGCACCGACGGCGCCTGCGCCGAGGGCGACCATGCCGCCCGCGGCGAGACCCGTCCCGACCGCTGCGCCGGCGCTGAGCTGCGGGCCACCGGACACGAGGCCGGTGGCGATGCCAGGACCGAAAATGCCGAGGCCGAGGAGAGACAAGGCGGCGAGAACGATCGCCATTGCCTCGTCGATCGAGGGATTCTGACCGCCGAAGCCGGACGTGAACTCGGAAAAGAGCGTTGAACCGATGCCGATGATGACGGCGAGCACTAGCACCTTGATGCCGGACGAAATAACGTTGCCGAGCACGCGCTCCGCCATGAAGGCGGACTTGCCGAAGAGGCCGAAGGGGATCAGCACGAAGCCGGCGAGCGTCGTCAGCTTGAACTCGATGAGCGTGACGAAGAGCTGGATGGCGAGGATGAAGAAGGCGAGCAGCACCAGCGCCCAAGCAAGGAACATACAAGCGATCTGGATGAAGTTCTCGAAGAACGACCAGTAGCCCATCAGGCTGGAGATCGAGTCGAGCAGTGGCCGGCCGGCATCGAGGCCGGTCTGGGCGACCTTCCCGGGACGCATAAGGTCGGCGGTCGAGAAGCCGGTGCCGCTCGCCTTCAGGCCGAGGCCGGCGAAGCTCTCGAAGACGATCCTGGCGAGGTTGTTCCAGTTGCCGATGATGTAGGCGAAGACGCCGACGAACAGCGTCTTCTTCACCAGCCGCGCCATAATGTCGTCGTCGGCGCCCCAGCTCCAGAACAGCGCCGCGAGCGTCACGTCGATGACGATGAGCGAGGTAGCGATGAAGGCGACTTCGCCGCTGAGCAGCCCGAACCCGCTGTCGATGTAGCGGGTGAAGACCTCGAGGAAATGGTCGATGACGCCGGTGCCGCCCATGATGCTATCGCGCCTCGTCGAGCTGCGGCGTGCTTGGCGCGGGGGGCATTGGGGTCGGTGCGTTCGTCCGTTGTGACTGTGGGGTGAGGACATCGCGAGGCGCGGGCGGCATGTCCGGCAACCGCTCGGCGGGACGGGCGCCGGGTGCGAGGAAGCGGTGGCGGTTCTCCGCCCAGGCACGGCGGCATTCCGGATCGCGCGGTCCCTCTTCGCCGAGCGCCTGGCAGCGGATAAGCGCGTCGCGCAGGGGATCGGCCGGAGCTTCGATCGCACGGCCGGACGGCCACCGCTCGGGCGCTTCCTCTTTCCGGGTCATCTCGATCGCTGTCGCCGTGATCGCGACGGCGACGAACCCCACGGCGCCGACCCGGGCGAATACCTTGCCGTCCATCGCGAGGCCCTCAGTTGCCGTTCGGGAACATGCGAGCGTTGCCCGGCTGGTAGCCGCTGCCGGGTGTCAGGAATCGCCTGCGCTGCTCGCGGCCTTGTTCGGCCGCAGCAGCGCGCTCGGCCTCGGAGAGGCTCTGTGCGCGCCCGTTGGCGGCGACGACGGCGGTGAGATCGGCGAGCTGTTGGGCTTGCAGGGCGAGGAGCTGATTGCCGGCCTGCGTCGCCTGCAAGGCGCCGGTCGCGCCCTGGCTCTGGCCGATCAGCGCCGACATCTCGCTGCGGTTGGTGTCGATGTTGCCGACGACGCCAGCCTGGACGCGCATGGCGTCCTGCAAGCCGCCGACGGTGTTCTGCCAGCGCTCCCGCGCCTGCGCGACGAGTGTCTGATCGGAAGCCGACATCGAAGCGTTGCCGTAGGTGGTCTGAAACGCACGGTCGATCTGCTGCACGTTGAGGGCGATGCCCTGCGCCTGTTGCAGGAGCTGCTGTGTGCGCTGGACAGACTGCTGGAGCTGCTGGAGCGACGAGTAAGGCAGGCTCGCGAGGTTGCGCGCCTGGTTGATCAGCATTTGCGCTTCGTTCTGAAGCTGGGTGATCTGCTGATTGACCTGCTGCAGCGTGCGCGCAGCCGTCAGCACGTTCTGCGCGTAGTTGGTTGGATCATAGACGATCCACTGCGCCGAGGCGGGAGTGCTGAGGACCGGTGATAGTGCGAGCGGCGCCGCAAGAATTGCGGCCGCCATGCGCAGGGCGCGCGTGCGGGCGTGAATAGGACGGGTCATGGACGTGCCTCCGGGTCGTTTTGGTGGGTGACGTTGGTGAGGTCCGCGATGAGATCGACAGCCCAATCGAGACGGTTCGCGGCGAGCCATTCGGCGAGGAACCCGTCCGTGCCGCTGCGGGCGTGAACGTCGGCGATCATCGCCTGATGCTGTTTGGATGAGGCCGCGCACAGCGCTAGGGCCACATCAGAAAGGCCCAGCTCAAACAGGCGATTGCCGCGCCGGGACTGGCAGTAATAGTCGCGCTTCGGCATCGCCCGCGCGAGGATCTCGATTTGACGATCGTTGAGACCGAAGCGGCGGTAAATCGCAGTGCTCTGCGGCTCGATCGCGCGCTCGTTCGGTAGGAGGATGCGCGTCTGGCAGCTCTCGATGATCGCCGGCGCGATCGCAGACCCGTCGATGTCGGAGAGCGATTGGGTGGCGAAAATGACGCTCGCATTCTTCTTGCGCAGGGTCTTCAGCCACTCGCGGAGCTGCCCGGCGAACCCTTCGTCGTCGAGAGCGAGCCAGCCTTCATCGACGATCAGAAGCGTCGGCTGGCCGTCGAGGCGGTCCTCGATGCGATGGAACAGATAGGCGAGCACGGCGGCGGCTGCGCCTGTGCCGATCAGGCCCTCGGTCTCGAAGGCCTGGACGTTCGCCTCGCCGAGATGTTCGGCCTCGGCGTCCAAGAGCCGGCCATAGGGGCCGCCAACGCAATAGGGTCGCAGCGCCTGCTTCAGGTCGTTGGACTGGAGCAGGACGGACAAGCCCGTCAGCGTGCGCTCCGCCACCGGCGCCGTCGCCAGCGAGGATAGCGCCGACCAGAGGTGCTCCTTGACCTCGGGGGTGACCGGCACGCTCTCGCGACCCAGGATCGCAATCAGCCAGTCGGAGGCCCAGGCGCGCTCGGCGACGTCGTCGATGCGGGCGAGCGGTTGGAGCGACACACTGTCGTCGGCGCCGTCGGTCAGGCCACCTCCCAGGTCATGCCAGTCGCCCCGCATGGCGAGCGCCGCGGCGCGGATCGATCCGCCGAAGTCGAAGGCGAAGACCTGGGATTGCGGATAGCGCCGGAACTGAAGCGCCATGAGTGCGAGGAGCACCGACTTGCCGGCGCCGGTCGGCCCGACAATCAGCGTATGGCCGACGTCTCCGACATGGATGGAAAGCCGGAACGGGGTCGAACCCTCCGTTCTGCCGTAAAGCAGTGGGGGTGCATCGAAGTGCTCGTCCCGTTCCGGTCCTGCCCACACCGCCGACAGCGGGATCATGTGAGCGAGATTAAGTGTGCTGATGGGTGGCTGGCGGACATTGGCGTAGACGTGGCCGGGCAGCGAGCCCAGCCAGGCGTCGACAGCGTTCAGGGTCTCGGCCATCGCCGTGAAGTCCCGGCCCTGAATGACTTTCTCGACGAGCCTGAGCTTCTCGGCCGCGATGCGGGGATCCTCGTCCCAAACCGTAATCGTCGCGGTCACATAAGCCTGGCCGGCATAGTCGGCGCCCAGCTCCTGTAGCGCCATGTCGGCATCGGCCGCCTTGTTGGCGGCATCGGTGTCAACGAGCGCCGAGGCCTCGTTGGTCATGATTTCCTTGAGGATGGCGGCGATGGACTTGCGTTTGGCGAACCATTGCCGACGGATCTTGGTCAGCAGCTTGGTCGCGTCAGTCTTGTCCAGCAGAATGGCCCGCGTCGACCAGCGATAGGGAAAGGCGAGCCGGTTCAGCTCGTCGAGGATGCCGGGCGTTGTCGCGGACGGGAAACCGACAATGGTGAGGATGCGCAGGTTCGTGTCGCCCAGGCGCGGTTCGAGCCCGCCGGTGAGCGGCTGATCGGCGAGCAGCGCGTCGAGATACATCGGCGTCTCGGGCACGCGGACGCGATGCCGCTTCGTCGAGATGGTCGAATGCAGGTAGGTGAGCGTCTCGGCGTCATCGAGCCAAGCGCACTCCGGCATAAAGGCGTCGATGAGGTTGAGAATGCGGTCGGTGCGATCGACGAAGCCACGCAGAATCTCGTGGGCGTCGACACCGGCGTGATCGCGGCCCTCGTAGAGCCAGGTCTCGGCGCGCGCCGCGTCCTCGGCTGGCGGGAGATAAAGGAAGGTGAGGAAGTAGCTGGACTCAAAATGCGCGCCGGCTTCTTCGAAGTCGGCCTTGCGTTCGGCATCGACCAGCGCGGAAGCACGATCGGCGAACGTGCTGGCCGGATAGGTGGCTGCGCCGTGACGCTGCGCCTCCACGAAGATGGCCCAGCCGGAGCCGAGACGCCGGAAGGCATTGTTGAGGCGGCCGGCGACAGCGACTAGCTCGGCCGGCACGGCGCTGTCGAGGTCTGGGCCCCGAAAGCGTGCGGTGCGCTGCAAGCTGCCATCCTTGTTGAGGACGACGCCTTCGCCGGCGAGCGCGGCCCAGGGCAGGAAATCGGCAAGGCGGGTGTTGCGGTTGCGATACTCAGCAAGGTTCATCATCGCACCGCTCCTCAGACGGACAGGAAAGCCGGGATGCGCAGATGCTTGCGCACGACGTCGACGAACTGGGGGTCGCGCTTGGCTGCCCAGACAGCGGCGAAGTGGCCCACGGCCCACAGCCCCAGGCCGACCAGCCACAGGCGAAGGCCGAGGCCGAGCGCGGCCGCCAGCGTGCCGTTGAGAATGGCGAGCGAGCGCGGCGCGCCGCCGAGCAGGATGTGCTCGGTCAGCGCCCGGTGAACCGGAACGGAGAAGCCCGGCACCTCGCCGCCATGATCCCCGCCATCGGCCATCACACGAGCGCCCCGCCGCCGAAGGAGAAGAATGACAGGAAGAAGCTCGATGCCGCGAAGGCGATGGACAGGCCGAACACGATCTGGATCAGGCGCCGTGCGCCGCCTGACGTGTCCCCGAATGCGAGCGTCAGGCCGGTGATGATGATGATCATCACCGCGATAATCTTGGCGACCGGTCCTTCGATCGATTCCAAGATCGACTGGAGCGGGGCTTCCCATGGCATGGACGAACCCGACGCATGGGCGGCCGGCGCCAGCGCGAGCGTGAAGAAAGTGATGGACACGGCCGTGGTGAAATGACGGCGGACGTGCAAGGCATGCGTAATCATGACGGGTCTCCTGCGGGGGGCTGGCTTGCGGGGGTGACGCGGTAATCGGCATCGGGGCCGAGGCCCTCGACGCGGGCGAGTTCGGCGAGGCGCCGTGACGAACCGCGACCGGAGAGCACGGCGACCAGATCGATCGTCTCTGCGATCAGCGCGCGCGGGACGGTGACGACGGCTTCCTGGATGAGCTGTTCGAGCCGGCGGAGGGCGCCGATGGCGGTGCCAGCATGGATGGTCCCGATGCCGCCGGGATGCCCGGTGCCCCAGGCTTTCAACAGGTCGAGGGCCTCGGAGCCGCGAACCTCCCCGATGGGAATGCGGTCGGGGCGCAGACGCAGCGAGGAACGGACAAGGTCAGAGAGCGAGGCGACGCCGTCCTTCGTCCGCATGGCTACGAGGTTTGGCGCGGCGCATTGCAGCTCGCGCGTGTCCTCGATCAGGACGACGCGGTCGGAGGTCTTGGATACTTCGGCCAGCAAGGCGTTGGTGAGTGTGGTCTTGCCGGTGGACGTCCCGCCTGCGACCAGGATGTTGCGCCGATCTGCGACGGCCTGACGCAACGTCTCGGCCTGACCTGCCGCCATGATCCCGGCGGCGACATAGTCGTCTAGGGTGAAGACCGCGACGGCCGGCTTGCGGATCGCGAAGGCCGGCGCGGACACGACGGGCGGCAACAGCCCCTCGAACCGCTCCCCCGTCTCGGGCAGCTCGGCCGAGACGCGCGGGGAGCCGGGATGCACCTCGGCGCCGACATGGTGGGCGACCAGGCGGATGATCCGCTCGCCGTCAGACGGCGACAGCAGCTCGCCCGTCTCGGAAAGACCTTCGGAAAGCCGGTCGACCCAGAGCCGCCCATCGGGGTTGAGCATCACCTCGACGATCGCGGGATCTTCCAGAAACCGGGCGATCGCCGGCCCGAGAGCCGTGCGCAGCATGCGTGCGCCGCGAAGAATCGCCTCCGGTTTCTGGTGAGTTGCCGCCACGTCGTCCCCGTTCTCTTGCGGGTCCGCGATGTGCGGCCCTGGATCGGGGACGATTAAAAGAACCGGATAATCGGTCGGCGCAACAGTAGGCGTGTCGTAGTAGTGCTGTGGCGTGTAAATACTGACAATCGGCGGCACCGCCCTATACTTGCGATGCGATGATCAATCATTATTCCGCGTCGCGCGCGGGCGGGATGTCCTCTGAAATCTCCTGCCTGAGCTTCGGTCCCTGTGCGAGTCTTCGACCAAGCGCGGTCACGAAGGCCTCGTAGCGCTCCGCCGCCTTGGCGCGCGCCGCGACCTGCGCCGGTTCCGGCAACGGCGGATTGGACGTCAGCCAGAAGCGGATGAACACGGCAAGCGTTTCGACCGATATGCCGACATCGCGCTCCATGCGCGCCATGCGCCGGTCGAGCTGATCGAGCCGCTTCGTGGTCGCCGCTTCCTGCCGTTCCGCGGCGTCTGGCGAGAGGAAAGAGGCGATGCTGGCCTCGGCAACCAGCGACAGCGAGAGGTCGCGTCGCGCTGCATGGGCGGCCAGCGCTTTCATCACGTCCGGATCGAGATAGACGGAAAGGCGCTGCTTCTTCGGCGGCTTGCTCATCGGCGCCTCCTACAGTTCGATGCCGTCGCCCGGATCGAGCGAGGCTTGGCGCGCGACCTGGCGCATCGTCTGCGTCATGCGGCTGAGGCGGGCGGCATCCTCGTCGACGTCATCACGGGGATCGATCTCGAACTCGTTTTCGATGACCGCTTTGCGCTCGACAGTCTTGGTGCGGCTCAGTTCGGGCTGATGACGGCGCTCGGAATCGGTCGGATCATCATCGGCCGCGTCGTCAGCAGCGACGGGCGTGCTCAGCATCGGGCGTTCGGGCAAGGCGAGCGCGCTCCAATCGTCTGCCCTTGCGCTCGCAGGCTTGGTCAGGCCGGGCGGCGTGAGGATGCGTTCCTGAAATCTGCGATCCTCGTAATAGCGGGCCTTCTTGGCGCGGATCGGCGGGATGCCCGCGACCATGACGATCTCGTCGGAGGGCGGGAGCTGCATGATCTCGCCCGGCGTCAGCAATTGCCGGGCGGTCTCCGAGCGCGAAACCATCATATGGCCGAGCCAGGGCGAGAGCCGGTGGCCGGCATAGTTCTTCATCGCCTTCATCTCGGTGGCGGTGCCGAGCGCATCCGAAACGCGCTTGGCTGTGCGCTCGTCATTGGTCGCAAAGCTCACGCGCACATGGCAGTTGTCGAGGATCGAGTTGTTCGGGCCATAAGCCTTCTCGATCTGGTTCAGCGACTGAGCGATGAGGAACGCCTTCAGGCCATAACCCGCCATGAACGCCAGGGCGCTCTCGAAGAAGTCGAGGCGGCCGAGCGCGGGAAACTCGTCGAGCATGAGCAGCAGCCGATGGCGGTTGCCCTTCGTCTGCAAATCCTCGGTCAACCGGCGCCCGACCTGATTGAGGATCAATCGGATCAGCGGTTTGGTTCGGTTGATGTCAGACGGCGGCACCACGAGGTAGAGGGTGGTCGGATGCTTACCGCCGACCATGTCGGCGATGCGCCAGTCGCAGCGGCGGGTGACTTCGGCGACGACGGGATCACGATAGAGCCCCAAGAAGGACATCGCAGTCGACAGCACGCCGGACCGCTCGTTGTCGGATTTGTTGAGCAGCTCGCGCGCCGCGCTGGCGATCACCGGATGCGGGCCGGCCTCGCCGAGATGGGCGGTCTTCATCATCGCCGCGAGGGTCGACTCGATGGGGCGCTTCGGATCGGAGAGGAAGGCGGCGACCCCCGCCAAGGTTTTGTCGGCCTCGGCATAGAGGACATGCAGGATCGCGCCGACCAGAAGCGCGTGCGACGTCTTCTCCCAGTGGTTCCGCTTTTCGAGCGAGCCTTCCGGGTCGACCAGAATGTCGGCGATGTTCTGCACGTCGCGCACTTCCCATTCGCCGCGGCGCACCTCGAGCAGCGGGTTATAGGCCGCCGACTTCGCGTTCGTCGGGTCGAACAGCAGCACGCGGCCGTGCCGCGCGCGATAGCCGGCGGTCAGCGTCCAGTTCTCGCCCTTGATGTCGTGAACGATCGCCGAGCCCGGCCAGGTTAGGAGCGAGGGCACGACCAGGCCCACGCCCTTGCCGGAACGTGTCGGCGCGAAGCACAGGACATGCTCGGGACCGTCATGGCGAAGATACTCGCGCTCATGCTTGCCGAGCACGACGCCGTCCGGACCGAGGAGACCGGCGGCCTTCACCTCTTCCGGCCGCGCCCAGCGGGCCGAGCCGTAGGTCTCGACGTTCTTCGCTTCGCGTGCCCGCCATACGGACATTCCAATGGCAACCGCGATGGAGATGAACCCGCCCGACGCGGCGATATAGGCGCCCTCGACGAAGATCGGCGGGGCATAGGCGTCGTAGAAATACCACCACCAGAAGAAGGCCGGCGGGTAGTAGATGGGCCAGCCGGCAAGCTCGAACCAGGGCTGCCCGAGCTGTGGCTGGAAGCCGAGCCGATAGGCCGTCCATTGTGTCGCGCCCCAGGTCGTCATCAGGACGATCAGGAAGACGGTGAGGATCTGACCCCAGAGGATCTTCGTCGCCGACATGGCGGGCACTCCTTTTTTGGTTGGCTACATGCCGAGGCCGCGATTGCGGCCGAAGCTCCAGTCGACGCCGCCCGGGCCGCGCGAGACGCCGGAGACGTGCTGACTGAGCTGGCGTTCGAGGGACGGAGACCAAGGCACGAGCTGGAAGCCGAGGCCGTCGTCGATCATGGCGAAGCGGCCGGAGGCGAGCGCGAAGCGCTGCCGGTAAGTGCCCGCCACATATTCGCCCGTTCCGGCCTTCGTGAACTGACGCCCGGTTTCGGCGGCAAGCTTCGCGCCCAGAGCTTCCACCTCACGCTGGCGCAACTGGTCGATCAGCCCCGGCGCAAAGCTGACACCGCGCGATTGCCGCTCGGCGAGGCCCTGGCCGACGAGATGGTCGGCACGCCGGTCCATCGCCTGGCGCACCTCCGCGCCGAAGCCGCCAGCGCCGAGCGCGACGGGATCGCGAGCGATCGCCTGCCGGTCGAGCCAGGTGGCGCCGGCCGCACTGACCTGCCGTTCGATGTCGAGATCGGATCGGACGGCGAGCGCCACGCGGCGCCGACCCTGCGCGTCATCGAACTTGCGCAGCTCGACGATCGAGCCTGGTGCGCTGTCGCCAGCGGCATCGAGGTCGGGCAGCTTGATGTGGTGGGTCCGCCCGTCCGTGCCGTCGACGACGGCATAGGCCGTACCTTTCAGCTCATCGTCGAGACCACGATCCACCAGCCGGCCGACAACAGGATCATCGAGGCTTTCGCCGGCGAGTACATAGCTCGCCGCGCCGCGCTCGATGCCGCGTTCGGTCAGGCCGCGATGGATGCGCTTGATGATGTCGCCACGCTCGCCGAGCGCGCGCAGCGTCGCCTCGGCATTCTCGGACACGACCCATTGGCCCGGTCCGACCTGATCGGCGAGGCCGAGCGTTTCCAGCTTGCGCAGCCGGCCGACCTTCAGCGCGTGAAATTCGTCGGGTTGGCGGTCCGGGTGCGGGGCGAGGTCGACGACGCCGGTGCGATAGCTGTCGCGGGCGAGCTGGCGATCGAGGTTGGTCCAGCGCTCCGCCTCGATCTGCCGTTCGAGATTGCGGCGGATTTCGTGATCGGTGCGCGGTCCCAGCTCCTGGGTGACGAGATCCTGCGCGCGGGCGCGCAAACCTTCCTTGATGTAGTCGCGGGAGATGACGAGGTCCTGACCATCGTCGGTGCGCCCCCGCAGGATAATGTGGATGTGGGGATTGTCGGTGTTCCAGTGATCGACGCCAACCCAGTCGAGCTTGGTGCCGAGGTCCTTTTCCATCTGACCCATCAGCTCGCGCGCGAAGGTCGTGAGGTCGCTCATCTCGGTGGCGTCCTCGGGCGAGACGATGAATCGGAAGTGATGCCGATCGTCCTGGGTGCGCTCGGCGAAAGCCTTTGGATCGGCGTCCTCGGTCTCGGGACCGAACAGGCGCGCCTTCTCTCCATCCCGGGTGACGCCCTCGCGACGGAGGTAGCTGAGGTGCGCCGCGAGCGGCGCGGCCCGCGCGCTATGACGGACGACCCGTGTCTTGACGACGGTGTTGCGCGATCGGCCAGTCAGAAGACGATTGGCCTGCACGGTCGCGCGCTGTCCGCGTCCGAACCGCGAGCGATTGCCCTTGCTGATTTGGCCGGAGCGCGAGACCCTGCCGCCAGCACGCTGGGCGGCCGCGAGCGCCTGGGCGATGAAGGGCCGCGCAGCTTGAGCTCGGGTCGAGCGGATGCGACCAGGCCGGATGCGGAAATCGTCCTCGCCGCTCATGGCCGGGGCCCCACACATCGCGCAATCGCGCGGAAAACCTTGGGAAAATGGCGAATGCGCAGGCTGCGCCAATCAGGCGCACCTCGCGCAGATTCGCCATAAGTCTTTGAAAACACACGACCGCACCAAGCCGCACATCGCCGGCTTTTATCTCGCCATCGTGCGGTTGTGCTGACTGCTCCTTCTCTGCGGACCGCCACTCGCCCGCCAGACCACGCCACAATGCGAACGGGTGCGAACGCGGTCATCGCGGGCCACCGGGGACATTGCGGGGAACGAAAAGACCATCGGTGCGCGAAGCCACCGGGCCTTGATCGCGCGCCGGTGCAGACGCCGTACTGTCACCGGGCGCGCTTTCGGACTGCACGGGCGCGGCAGGTCCACTGCCGGTTGACTGCACGACGAAGAGCGGTGCTCGCGTCCAGGCGAGCGGATCGGCGGCCGCGACCACGACGGGGCCGGTGAGGTCACCGCCGCCGACAACGGGGGCAAGCGCGGCGACATAAGCGCGCGTTTCAGCCGGCAATGGGCGACCGGCGAGATACTCTTCGTAACGGCCGGGACCGGCATTGTAGGCCGCCAGGAAGCCGCGCGACCCGTAGCGATCGTGCATCTCGCGCAGATACGCCGCGCCCGCCAGGATGTTGTCGCGCGGATCATAGGGATTGGCGCCGAGCCGATGGCGGACGCGCAGCTCCTCCCACGTGGCGGGCATAACCTGCATCAGGCCCATTGCGCCGGCCGACGAGATGGCGCGCACATCGCCGGCGCTTTCGACGCGCATGACGGCGCGTACCCATGCTTCAGGGACGCCAAACCTCTGCGCCGCCTCGGCGATGAAAGCGCCATAGGGATCGCTGCCTGATGGCCGCTCGACCTGCGCCTGCTGCGCGGCGGCCGGCCTCGCAGCCGGCGCAACAAGGATCAGACCGGAAAGGAGAAGGAGGGCTGCACGTCGGAGGGCAATCCTCCCTCCGACGGCAGAATGATGGCGCGCGGCGGGCATCGTTCAGTCCCGCTCGCCGCGCTTCGGCGGGCGATTCCAGTGCAGGCCCCAGGCAGACTTGTCGTCGCCAGACTGGAACAGGTTGGCGCGGATCGGATGTTCGAAGGTTGGATCGTCGAGCTGCAGCGAGACGTATTCGCCGGCCTTCTCGCCGGTTCGCTTCCAGCCCGCGCCGATCTCCGCTCCGGTCTCGTTGCTCGTCGTGTCGAGCACATGGACGCGGAAGTCGGGCGCGTTCTCTGCATCGGACGGCTCGGCTGCGACGATGATGATGTCCTGGTGCAGTGACAGCGTCGTCAGGTGGCCGATGAAGCCATCGTCCTCGCGCATGAATTGACCGATCACGGGCATGGGTCGTCTCCTTCGAATCGCGGTGGACAGGGTCATGGGCGCGCCGTCACCGCGTCGGCGCGCGCCAGACGAAGCGGCCGTCGCCGTCCTCGTCGGTGTAGAGAGGGGTGGCCCGGCCGATCACGGCGGTGGCCGGAAGCGGTCCGAAATAGCGGCCATCGAGGCTGTCGCGGACCTGCCAGTTCATCAGGAACAGCTCGCCAGCCGCGACCAGCCTGCAGCCCTGCCACACCGGGAGCGGGCGGCCGCGACGATCACGGTCCAGGGCGTCGCCCATCGGCACGCCGTCAACGGTGATGGCGAGCCCGGTCCGGCAGATCCGTTGGCCCGGGAGCGCGGCGACACGCTTCAAAAGCGGAACGCCGCGCGGCAGGTAGCCACCATCGGACAGGAAGGTGGCAAGCGGCTCGGGCGCATGAACGGCGACCAGATCGGTCACTTCGACCGGCCCGCGTTCGTTGATCGTGTAGAAGCCCACCGGCGTGCTGGCCGACGCGTTCCAGATCAGCCTAGGAGCGTACGACGCGACAGAGGCGACGCCGAGAAGCGACACGGCCGCCGTCGTGACGATGGCGTAGGGGAGCCGGCTCATGCGCCGATCTCCCGGCGCAATAGGAATGCGCGGTGCTGTTGCTGGCCGTAGGCGCGAGGCGTTTCGCCGACGGTCATTCTGTTGTGGACGTGGCGCCAATGGTCCGGCGAGACCTCGATCGGGTCGATGCCGCGCGCCTCGATGGCGTCGATGAGCTGGAGCATGCGCTCCACCTTCGGCCAGCCATCGACCTGCAGCAGGACCTCTGCGCCAGGCGTCACCGTCGGGACGGTCTGACACGGCGCGTCGCGCTCGACCGTGCGCAGGATGTCGAGGCGCGAGAGCACGGTGCCGTGTTCGTTCGCCGCCCAACGCACCAGCGCAAGAGCGCTGCCGGGAGGGAAGAAGAGGATGCGGCGGCGACGGTCGAGGATCTGCTCACGCCGCTCGCGACCAAAGCGAATCCAGTGCTCCGTCTGCTTCTCAATCCAGACGAGTTCGACCTGCGTGAAAGCTTCGGTCGATGGCTCGGCGGCAGCGCGGCCGACGTGCATTGGCGCGGCGACAAGGCCGGTCATTATCCTTCTCCTGACGGGGGTGGGAATTCGCGCTCGAACAGCGCACGCAGCATGTCGGCGACGGTCTGGCCGCGTTGAAAGGCGGCGATCTTGATGCGGCCGCGCATGTCGGTGGTGACGTCGATCGTCAGTCTGGCGGCGAAATCGGCGGTGGCCTCCGGCCGCGGCGATGCACGGTCGGGCGTCTTGATCCAGCTCTCCGGATCGGCCGGGCGGGCGGCGAAGCTGCGTTTTGGGGACCGCTCGCTCATGCGCCGAACCTTGCGACTTCGGCCGCGAGCGCGGCGATCTCGCGCGCGCCAAGGCAATCCTCGTCCTGCTCGGCAGCGAGGCGGCCGGTCTGCACGACATCGGCGAAGACGATGCGCTGACCGATGGTAGTCGCCAGCAATGGCGGGTCGTGATCCGCCAGCGTCTCGGCGGTCTCGCGCGCCAGGACCGTGCGGGCCGCGCAGCGGTTCAGCACGAAGCGCGCCGCGAGCTGTGGGCGATAGATGCGCGCCTCGCCGAGCAGCGCGAGCATTTCGGCGGAGGCCCAGCCATCGAGCGGCGACGGCTGCACCGGGATCAGCACGAGATCGGCCGCGAGCAGCGCCGAGCGCATCAATCCGGCGACACGAGGCGGGCCGTCGATGACGACATGGTCGGCGTCGCGGGCCAGCTCCGGCGCTTCACGGTGCAGCGTGTCGCGGGCCAGGCCGACGACGCCGAACAACCGCTTCAGCCCCTCCCGGCTGCGTTGCTGCGACCAGTCGAGCGCCGAGCCCTGCGGATCGGCGTCGATCAGCGTGACGCGCTGTCCACGGCGAGCCCATTCGCCCGCCAAGTGAAGGGCGAGCGTCGTCTTCCCGACGCCGCCCTTCTGGTTGAGTAGCGCGACGATCATGACGGTCTCCCGGCGATCGGGGACTCGTCCACAGCGGCCGAAAAACGCGGTCGCGTTAGAAAGATTCCATAGGAATCTAGGTTAGATAAGTTACGGGGCTCGCAAACTGCTGATTCAGCGCGAAGAATCGACGATTCCGGTCCCCGATAGCACGAGAGTCCGGTCCCCGATGGCACGATAGTGCCGGTCCCTGATAGCACGAGGCGATTCACAGCTTATCCCCAGGGCGAGAGTTGGTCCGGCGGCGGCGGCGCGGGATGCCGAGCGCATCAGGATCGGTTGGTGCGAAGGACAGGATTTCGAGACCACCGACACACTGCTCGATGGTGAGGCGGTAGCCCGGCAGCGGTTGGCGGCGGACGATCTCGCGCAGGTCGTAGGCGAAGTGCTTGAGCGGCGAGAGGCTGCCGGACTTCGCATGGAGATGCGGGAAGTCGAAGCTCCAGCCGAACTCCTGGCGGCCGCCGTGCTTGCGCACCAGGCGGTACAGCCAGCGTTCCAGCCCGCCGGTCAGGCCGAAATAGTTGCGATCAATGGTCAGCACGAGCGCGTCATCGAGCACGGCGCCATAGAACCAATCGGGCACGATCAACTCGAGGCCGAGCGGGCGGCCCCGGTGATCGGCGCGCTCTTTCCATTCGTTGATCCAGGAGAAGCGGTGCATCCGACGCTCGGTCGGCTGGCGGATCGAGGTCGCCACCGTGGTCGATTGCAGGCGATCGAGCGCGGCCTTGAGGCGGTCATAGTCGCGCAGGGAGACGCCGCGGCCGATGAAGTTCAGGATTTCATAAGGGGTGGTCGCCATCAGGCGCGACGGCCGCAGACCAAGATCGCGGGCCTCGACGATCTGCGAGGCGGCCCAGATCAGGACGTCGGCGTCCCAGATCGTCGCCATGCCGTGTTCAGCGACGGCTTCGACGCGGATCTTCACAGAGCCCGCCTTGAAGTCGATCGGGGCCAGCCGCTTCGACTTGGCGAGCGAGAAGAATGGATAGGCCATGAGGTCCTGTGCATCGCGGGGGGCAAGATCGCCGGGCAGCGCCCGAAAGAGATCGAGCTGCGCGCGCTCCCCGTGTTGTTGATGGTGGGAGGTCACGGCCGACGTCCTCAACCGTCGTGCGAGACGGCATTGGGGGTGCCGTTGCCCTGCGGCTTGGCGGCGGAAACACCGCCTGCGCCGGGATCGGAGGTCGAAATCTTTGCGCCGCGCGCGGCCCAGCGCTGGAGGTCGTCGAGGGCGTAAACCACTCGGCCGCCGAGTTTGCGGAAGGCCGGGCCAGTTCCATAGGTTCGGTGCTTTTCCAGCGTGCGACCGGACAGTCCAAGGAAGCGCGCAGCTTCGGGCGTGCGCAGAAAGCGTGGCGGGATGCCCGCCTGATTTGCGGCCATAGTCGGAACCTCCGTGCGGTGATCGGACGCCGCCGAGTGCAATCGGCGGCTTCAGGGCACGGTGGCTCTTCGTGGGGCTGCTAACGATGTCGAAGGTGTTCAAGCAAAACCGACACCCTCAATCGGCGGGCTTCGGCTAGGATCGGCGGGAGCAGCGTAGAAGTTCACGGTAGCCGCCGCGCACGAGCTTCATGCCGTCACGTACAAGACGGATGGTGGTCTCTCTTACGGAAGTCCCAACCCACGACCGGGCGTCGATGTCGTGCTCGGGGAACAAGGCCTCGCCAATGATTCGATAGGTCGCACCGGCGATGTGGCCATCTACGGCTCGCAACATGCGCTGCAAGCGCGCCCGGCGATTTGGAGTGATCCGCTCGTCGGGCGGGACGTCGAGACCGCTTGCCGCCATCCAAAATCGACCAAGGGCGGCGAGCCTGTCGGGAGTGTCTCTATTGAAGAGAAGTATTGCTACGAACGGCGGATGTGGCGTCGGTTCCGCGAATAGGACATCAAAAGGCTGGCCGGCGAGGCTGACGCGAGCGCTTCCGTCCACTAGGGGGGTCACGCCGGTCAGCCCAGTTTCGAGCGGCAGGTCCGCCGCGGGTGGCAGCGGGGGCGACGATATGAGAACTATTTTTGAGGGGTCCGCATTCGGCGTCCAAGGAACTACCGACGACAACGCGCGGAGATCGGGATCTAGCGCGAAAGGACAACCCCCAGCGCTGGGCAAAGCTCTCCTTGGCTGGATCGGAAGAATCAGTCTTCGACTGAAGCCGTTTGTATTCGCGGCGATAATCTTCGTTGCGCCGGAGAAATTCCCAGGCCAGATCAGAAGCCTGTAGATCATCTACGTATTCGTATGCGGTCGATGACCTCCAGCTTTCATCCTCCTGCATTTCAGCATCTCCCTCGGCGCGCCCGCACCGGGGCGAGCAATAAGGAGATTACGATTCCAAGTTGTCCTGATCTTGGGAAGATCGCTCGTTGCAGGAGGTGATGCGGGTTCCGCATCACTACAGGTCAATGATAGCTCGCCCCGATCAAGCTGCGGAAACCGTTTTCGGTCATCCATTTTGCTCTTGCGAGATGGCTAGCATAAACGCGTTGCGCTCGGCCGGGATCTTTGCGAGCGTCAAGACCGAAGATGATTGACACGGCTTCTTGCCAGCATGCGCCGCCAGCTTCTGAGTCGAGAAGGCGCAGATATGTCTTGAGGTGCTCTCGATCGTAGTTTGTGAGCACCATGCTTTGCGGTGGTTCGTCTTGAAATCTCAACCGTGTCACCAGATCCCCGAGGGCTGACCATATCCATTCCGGAGCAATTTGTTAACCACTCCAGCCAGCGCAATAGCGCTCATCGGGAGAGGATAATTCAGTCGCCAGAATCAGGTCGAACGTGTCGCGCCTTTTCCTTGGACGACCATCACTCCTTCGCCACGGTCGGAATTCAGGAATACGATACCGCTAGCTTCGAAAGCACGCCTCACCTGATCGCGGGTTGACTCGTAAACCTCGAGTCCGCTTTCGGATTCAAGGCGTTTGAGTGCGGTCAGTGATACCCGGGCCTTGTCTGCGAGCGTCTCCTGTGTCCAACCCAGCAACGCGCGAGCGGCCCGCGATTGTCGGGCGGTGATCATGCATGATCACCTCCCACACGAACCTAAGCGCACGCCAAAACTACGACTATAATAGTCGCTCTCGACGTTTGGGGCCAGCGCAAACAGACGGCTCATCCGCCGATAGACGCCTCCGAGGGAGACATGATTCGCTCAGATCGAGATCAATCTCGCGGACTCGACGTTGGTTGAGCGCGAAGCCTGCGGCTAGTGCGAGGATCGCGGTCGGCCGAGAAGAACCGCATGCGGATTCAGCAAGGCGAAGGCCCCGGCCTTCCGGCCGGGGCCTTGCGCGGGGCCTTAGTCGCCGCGCCGCCCAGTGGGGCGGGACCAGATCAGCGAGAAGGTGTCGCTGTCCTCGTCGTCGAAGAGGTTGGCGTAGATCGGGGCGTTGAAGCTCGGATCGTCGAGCTTGAGGCCCAGATAGTCGCGGCCCTCGTTGGAGCGCTTGGACCAGGCGGCGCCGATCTCGGCGCGGCCAACCAGAACCCGGTGGCTGGGGGCGTTCTCGCCGGTGGCGCGCTGGTCGGGGACGATGCGCACGTTCTTGGCCTGGACGCTGAGGGTGACGATTTCGCCGGTGAACTCGTTCGAGCCGGTCTTCTTAAAGGTGCCGATGGTCGCCATTGTAAGTCTCCGTATTCCGTATCCGAGCCCGCACCATTGCGGCCTCGATGGCGATCGGTTGGCCGGAGGCGATCGACGGCGCACCCCGAAGGGGCCTGACAGCAAAGGAGGGCTTTCTTGTCTCGCGAGGAATGGCGGCGCAGCCGGCAGGGGAAGAAAGTTCGACGCCGCTGTTGCGGCATAGGCGATCGAGGCCTCAGCCGTCCTTCGGCCAGATCAGGCCATTGAAGAGGCCGCTTGGAGCGGTCGAGACACGGACACAAAACGGAGATGATGGCGGCCACCCTGCAGCGAGAAGCCAGCGTCGATACGGGACCATCTGGCGATTGCATCCTCGTACAGGCTATTCGTGCTACATCCTCGCCATCGCCGCTATCGGAGGGATCGCTACGTCTGCACGCAGGACGCCCGCGCCGATGCAGCCGTTCCCTGAGCGCTTCAACGAGGATCGTGCCCGGGGTCTAGGGTCGGGCCTCACTCCACGCTTCCAGCCGCACCCGCCTCGGACGACGGAGGCGTTGGTGCCAACGCGAATATAGTGCGCCGCATCGGCGCTGAATGAGATCAGGCCCGCGCGAGGCCCTGACCGGATGGGGCCGGAGCCGTCGCCATCCCAGCGACCCGCACCAGGGCGGTGATGCCGACCGCGATGGCGCCGATGACGGAGAAGGTGATCTGCCATGCCTCGGATGGCATGAGATGCTTGACGATACCGTGCGTGGCGTGGAATCCGGCGATCGCCGCCGGGGCAACAAAGGCGATGGCCACGATCAGCTTGAGCCATACGGGCCGCACGAACATGATCACGAGCTGGCCGACCGCTAGGGTGGCAGTCGCGGCGACCAGGCCGATGAGAATTGCGCCAGGCACACCGGCGCCAGTGCCGTAGGCCCAAGCGCCAACGGTTGCGCCGACGAAGGCCGGCAGCGCGAAGACGGCTAGGGTGAATAGCAGCCAGCATAGCGCGCCGATGGCGGCGAGCGAGGCGAGGATTGCGAGAATGATCATGGTGGTGGCCTCCGTGACGATAGTCTGACGGTCGCGCCTGCCACCACCACCACGGCGCGCTCGGATAATAGCGGAAAATGGCCTTAGCCGGGAGCGGAAATCGCAAGCGATTTCCGCCCGGCGCGGCCCGGTGAGCCTGATCAGGGGGCGAAGGGGTCAATTTCGTGAACGATCTCCGAGGCTTCGCCGTCGTACTCGCTGGCGGGTGTCACCGAGAGCGTGCCGTCGCCGGCCTGGAAGATGACGATGGCGGCCATCAGGGTGGTGGCGAGGCTGAACGCGAAGGCGTGAGCGTCGTTGAGGGACATTTGCTGGGCTCCTGCTGGAGCAGGGGACCATCCCCCGCCGACAGGCGCCCGAAGTGTTCGGCCGTGGACTGCAATCACCGCGCAGGCGCAGCTGCAGCGGCGGCATGCTTGCATAGCCGACCCTTTACGGGTTGATGGCGACAAGTCCGCGGCTGGACCAAGGATCAGCGCTGAAAGACGGGGGTGGTTCTCGCGTCAGGCGACCACGTAACCGGCCTCAATGCTTGAACCGCTGCCCTTCTGTCCCGCACTGCTCATTGACGATCTAGGCTATACTTCGGCTGTGCGCGTGGAGTCCGGAGGGGCCGGCAATGGCGGAGTTCACTGGCAGAGACTTGCATCTCGTGACGAAGGCCCTTGCGATTGCGGCGCTGGCCATCGAGCGTCAGTCGGGTCCGTCCAGTCGGCCTCGGACCAAGCGGATATGAAAACACCGACACGGAACTTGCTCACTATGCACGCTCTGCCCGGATCGCCGTGACGGGCGAGCCTGACCGAAAGACGTCTTTGCGGAAACGCGCCAATACGTATCTGCGGAATGGCGCGAATACGGAGAAGCGTGAAGGCGGCGCTCACGCGCCGCCGAACCTCCAGACCGGAATGCCGAGCTTCTTCGCCTTATCGGCGAGGTTGTCGTTGATGCCCGTGCCGGGGAAGTGCATCACGCCCTTCGGCACGATCTGCAGCATTTCGTCGTTGCGCTTGAACGGCGCTGCCCGGCCATGCTTCGTCCAGTCGGGGGCGAAGCCGATCTGCGGCACGTTGCGGTTCTTCGCCCAGAGCGAAGCGATCTTCTCGGCGCCCTTCGGTGACTTGCCGTGAACGAGGACCATGTCGGGGTGCTTCTCATGCACCTGGTCGAGCTTGGCCCAGATGAGCCGGTGATCGTTGAAGTCGAGCCCGCCGGTGACGACGATCTTCGGGCCGGGAGGAAGGAGAACTTCCTGATCGGCGCGCTTCTTCGCCATCAGGAAGTCGCGGCTGTCGATCATCGCTGAGGTGAGATTGCGATGGTTGACCTTCGATCCGCTGCGCGGGAGCCAGGGCTTGCCGACATGGCGTTCGTAGTGTTCAGCGGCCTGGTCGCGCATTAGTTCGAAGGCGCTCTGCCGTTCGATAAGGGTCATGCCCTCGGCGATCCGGCGCTCGAGTTCGACCGACTTGACCTCGCTGCCGTCCTGTTCCCGCTGCGAGCGCTTTTGCGCCTGCTCGTTGTCGTCGAGTTCGCGTGCGATCCGTTCGGTAGCGCGGTGGAAGACGTTGACGGTCGACCAGAGGAGATCGTCGAGGTCGGGTTCGAGGCGTGTGTCCTCCAGCGTGACGATCAGGGCGTCGAAGATGTCGGCGACGGCGCCTGCGACCGCATTGCCGTCAGGAAGAAGCCGCTGGTCCGGTTCGTCGGCGAAGGGCCGGTAGCCGTGGAGCTGCAGTTCGTTGAGGACGTGGTCGGTGGGTGAGGATTCGTGGTTCGGTTCGAAGTCGTCGTGCGCGTTCATGGGATGCTCCGTCGGTAGGACCGCGACCGTCGCGGCCTTCATGGCGACGAAGCCCACCGGCGGGACGGCTCTGCACCCGGAGCGCAGCTCAGGGCCGGAGCGTTAGCGGAGGATGGCGAAGGCCGGCTATTTTGCCTCGCGATGGAAAGGCGCGGCACGCGCCGCCGGAAAATAGTCGGCCGCCGCCATTGCCGGGCTGGCCCGACTGTGGGCCGATCGCCCTCTCGAAGGCCGAGGCGCGGTCCTCTCAGACGGTCTGGTGCATCCGGACGGGCATGGCGGCACCGCCGCCACCTTTCTCCGTGCCGGCTATGCCGCAAGCGCCATGAAGCGCGCCACGTCATGCGGTCCGATCTGCATCCGGGTCTGGCTTCTGAGCGCGTCGATGCCGAGGGTGCGGAGATCCTCGTTGAAGTCGCCGAGCTGTGGCGAGATGACGATCGCCTCGATCCCGGCCGCGTTCGCCCGTTCGACCAAGCTATCCCGCGCACCGTCACCGGCCGGATCGTCGTCGCGCAGGATGTAGAGCCGCCTTAGCGTGTTCGGGAACAGGATGGCGGCGAGATGGGCTGCAGAGAGTGCCGCCACCATCGGCATGTCGGGCAAGACCTGCCTGACCGACATGACGGTCTCGATGCCTTCGCCGGCCGCCATCACTTCGCTGCCTGTGCCGAAGCGGACCGCGTTGCTGAGGAGATCGCCCATCGCTCGCCTCGGCGTGTCGAGTGGCGCCTTGTCGCGGCACCGCGGGTCGAGCCAGGTCCGATGCGCCCCGGTGATCTTGCCGCCAAGGTCGGTGACGGCGGCGATCATCGCCGGCCAGGTCTCGGTCGGCGAATGCTCGTCTGGCCGATAATAGCACCGCGGGTGGAAGCGCAGGTTTCCGGTTCCGCGTAAATCCGTAATGCCGCGTTCGCGTAAATACGACTGGACGAGCGTGCCCGTGATCGGCTGTGACATGCCGAACAGGCGGCGGGCCGCCTCGGGCGAACCATGCGGCGCCGGGGCCTGACGCGGGCGTGCCGGCATGGGTTCCGGTGGCGGCATGCTGAGGAAGGTTCGTGCCTCGTCGGCGACGTCCTTGAAGTCGATCAGGCCGCAGCTCTCGCGGATCACGTCGAGAAGATCGCCATGCTCGCCGGTCGCGGCATCTGTCCATTTGCCGGCCGGGCGCTTGGGCGAGTCCTTCAGCCGGACATACATCGAGCGGCCCGGCGTGTTGCGCACGTCGCCGACCAGCCAGTAGCGGCCCTCGCGCCGGCCGCTGGACAGGTAGTGACGACATACCGCCTCGGCCTGCCGGCCGAGACGTTGTGCGAGATCGGAAGCATCGTGACGGGGCATCACGCGGCCTCCCGTTCGGAGATGCGCGACACCGGATAGGCGTCGAGCAGCTTGGTCAGCACGCTCACGCCGCCAGCGTCGGCCGGCACGAAGAAGCGCAGCTTCCAGGAGATGATCTCGCTGAACAGGCCATAGGCGCGAAGCCGCTCGCGCATCGCCTCGGTGAAGCCGGTCAGCTCCAGGCGATAGGCGCTCATGACGCGGGCGCGGCGAAGCTGGAGTCCTTCGCCGAGGTCGAGGACAGTGCTGCCCTCCATGAGCGCGGCGAAGGCGTGTTCCGGCGTCAGCGTGCTCACGCCCTGCGAGGCGGCGTTGGCGGCCCAGGCCGGCGAGACACGGCGGCCGATGATGCGCTCGCCCGCATCGGTCTGGAGCCGGTAGACCCTGGTCGACTCATCCGGCAGGCGCTTCCAGATCGGCAGCAGCAGGCCGGCGACGATGTGGATCTTGCTGTCGGAGAAGTCCGGGATGTCGGCCAGCTCGGCCTCCCATGCGGCGGCGAAGCGGTCGCGAGCGGCTTCCTCCCAATGGCTCTCGTCCATCGTGCGCAGCGGCGCGTAATGCTGCTCCATCGGCCGGATCATGCAGACGCGGCGCTCGATCTCGCCGTCGTCCAGCATCATCGACGGAGCCGCCATCTGAACCGCGGCGCGTCCGGAGCGACCGTTGACCAGCAGCCGAGCGCGGGGATCGGCGAGATGGTCGAGCGCACCTTCCAGAGTGACCGGGTGATTGCGCTCGCGGCGCGTGATAGTCAGGAGCCGCGTCTCCGCACCGGTGCCGGGATGGACGTGGATGACCTGGCTGTCAGTCACCACGAAGCTCTCGGCCTGCAGCGTCTCCAGCCCGACGTCGTAGTGGCCGCTGCGGATCGCACCTTCGATCTTCGCCGTCAGGAGCTGCTCGAAGGCGGTGAACAGGATGCCCTGCAGCTCGATGGTTAGCGCCAGCAGCCGGTTGAGGAAGGTGGTGATGGGGGGCAGCTCGTCCTTGATGCCGTTGTCATCCATCAGCTTGAGGCCAGTTGCGGTCTCGAAGCGATCGAGCGAGCAGCCCTCTACCTTGCCGCGCACGAGCAAGAGGTAGAGCTGGCGCAGCGCGTCCCGGCCATAGTGGGATTCGAGATTGTCCTCGGGCCGGAACAGGCCCTGACCGCCGGTCTGGCGCTGACCGCGCGTGATGGCGCCGAGCGTGTCGAGCCGGCGTGCGATGGTCGAGAGAAAGCGCTTCTCCGCCTTCACGTCGGTGGCGATCGGCCGGAACAGCGGCGGCTGCGCCTGGTTGGTGCGGTTGGTGCGGCCGAGCCCCTGGATTGCCGCATCGGCCTTCCAGCCGGGCTCCAGCAGATAATGGATGCGCAGGCGCTGGTTCCGGACGGCGAGGTCCGCGTGATAGCTGCGGCCCGTGCCGCCGGCATCCGAGAAGACGAGGATGCGCTTCTGGTCGTCCATGAAGGCGGCCGCCTCGGCGAGGTTGGCCGACGCCGCTCGGTTCTCGACGGCGAGGCGTTCGCCCTTGCGCACCACGCGGCGCGACCGGCCGGTGACTTCCGCGACGACATCCGTGCCGAAGCGCTGGACGATTTGGTCGAGGGCGCCGGGCACGGGCTCAAGCGACGCGAGCCGTTCGATCAGCTCATCGCGGCGGGCGACGGCTTCCCGGCTCTCGACGGGTTGGCCGTCCCGGTAGACCGGCCGCGACGACAGATTGCCCTCGCTGTCGGAGAACGGCTCGTAGAGCTGCACCGGGAAGGAATGGGCGAGATAGTCGAGGACGTATTCGCGCGGCGTAATGTCGACGCGGACGTCGTTCCATTCCTCAGTCGGGATCTCGGCCAGGCGTCGTTCCATCAGGGCCTCGCCGGTTGAGACGATCTGTATGACGGCGGTGTGCCCGTCCGCCAGGTCCCGCTCGATCGAGCGGATCAGCGTCGGCGTCTTCATGCTGGTCAGGAGATGGCCGAAGAAGCGCTGCTTGGCGCTTTCGAAGGCCGAGCGCGCGGCGGACTTCGCCTGCCGGTTCAGCGTGCCGCTGTCGCCGGTGATGTTGGCCGCTTGCATCGCCGCGTCGAGATGATTGTGGATGATGGCGAAGGCACCGGCATAGGCATCGTAGATGCGGGTCTGCTCGGGCGTGAGCTGATGTTCGACCAGCTCGTATTCGACGCCGTCATAGGAGAGCGAGCGCGCCGTGTAGAGGCCGAGCGACCGCAGGTCGCGGGCGAGCACCTCCATGGCCGCGACGCCGCCATTCTCCACAGCTTCGACGAACTCGGCCCGATTGGCGAAGGGGAAATCGTCCCCGCCCCAGAGGCCGAGCCGCTGGGCATAGGCGAGATTGTGGACAGTGGTGGCGCCGGTCGCCGAGACGTAGACGACGCGGGCGTTCGGGAGCGCGTGCTGGAGCCGCAGCCCCGCACGGCCTTGCTGCGACGGGGCCACGTCGCCCCGTTCTCCTTTGCCGCCGCCGGCGTTCTGCATCGCGTGGGACTCGTCGAAAATGATCACTCCGTCGAAATCGGAGCCCAACCATTCGACGATCTGCTTGACGCGCGAAAGCTTCTCGCCGCGGTCGTCGGACCGTAGCGTAGCGTAGGTTAGAAATAGGACGCCTTCGGGCAGACGGATCGAGGAGCCCTGCGGGAAGCGCGAGAGCGGGGTGACCAACAGGCGCTCCATACCGAGGGCCGACCAATCGCGCTGGGCGTCTTCGAGCAGCTTGTCGGACTTGGAGATCCAGACGGCCTTGCGCCGTCCCTGGAGCCAGTTATCGAGGATGATGCCGGCCGACTGGCGGCCCTTGCCGGCGCCGGTGCCGTCGCCGAGCATGAAGCCACGGCGGAAGCGGACCGCGTTCGGGGCATCGTCCGGCGCGGCGGTGACGAGATCGCCGGTCTCGTCCACGGCCCAGGCTCCGGCGAGAAATTCGGCGTGCGCCTCGCCGGCATAGATCACCGTCTCGAGCTGCGCGTCGGACAGGATACCGTCGGCGACGATCGGCGCGGGCAGCATCGGCCGGTAGCTTGGCTTCGGCGGCGCGACCGAGGCCATGGCGGCGGATTGCACCAGCTTGGTCGGGTGCGGATGCGCGCCCTCGATGCGGATCGACTGGAGCGCATAGGCTTCATAGATCGAGTCCGACAGGCTGCCGCTCTCCGGCGGCGTCCAGTCGACGGTCTCATAGGCGAGCGGCACGCCTTCGAGATGGGTGATGCGGCGGGCGGGCTGAGCCGTCGCCGCACGGGCGAGATAGCCACGCACGGTGCGAGGCGTAGCGGCCGGCATCGAGACAGGGCGTATGATCGAGACCGGCAGCCGCGCGGGAAGCTGCGTGTCGATCCAGCCCAGCAAGGTCGCGACATCGGGGGCGATCCCGGCGGAGTCAGGAAATTGCTCGGGATCGTCGGCCGGCGCCTTGTCGATGACGGTCAGGCGGGTCTCAATGGTCGTGCCGTGCTTGGCATAGACCGGGCCCGCGATCGCGGCGGCGAACACGACGCGGCTGCGCTCCTGCAGGCGGACGAAGGCGTCCCGCCAGGCCGGAAGCTCCGGCGAGAAATTCGCGCCGGCGATCGCGACCAGGCGCCCGCCGTCGGCCAGCCGGGCGAGCGCCGAGGCGATATGCCGATAGGCGGCGTCGGCGACGCGCCCGGTGACGTGCGCCATCACCGAGAATGGCGGGTTCATGATGACGACGCTCGGCACGGCCGCCGGATCGAGATGGTCGTCGATCTGAGCGGCGTCGAAGCGCGTGACGGGCACGGCCGGAAACAGGGAAGCGAGAAGATCGGCGCGGGTTTCGGCCAGCTCGTTGAGGATGAGCGATGCGCCCGCGGTCTCGGCGAGCACGCCGAGCAGCCCGGTGCCGGCGGACGGCTCCAGCACGCGATCGGCCGGGGTCAATGCTGCCGCCGTCAGCGCGGCAAGGCCGAGCGGGACCGGTGTCGAGAATTGCTGGAAGGCCTGCGCCTCCTCCGATCGGCGCGTATGCGTCGGCAGCAGCCCGACGATCTTCGCGAGCGCGGAGAGCCGAGAAGCCGGCGACCCGGCTTTACGGAAAAGCGCCTTTCCATATTTGCGCAGGAACAGGACGGTCGCGACCTCGCAGGCATCATAAGCCGTCTTCCAATCCCAAGCGCCAGCGGCGTCGGACGCGCCGAAAGCGTCCTCTATGGCGCTGCGCAGCATGGCGGCATCGATTGGGCGGCCCTGTTCGAGGTGGGAGAGGATGCGCTCGGCGGCGGCTAGGATGGCGGCGGCCGGCGACGCGGAGGAGCCAAGCGGAAGCGAAGCCGCCTCGACGGCGGGGATCGGAGCATGAAGCATGGGGGGGACCTCGGAGAGCGGGACAAGGGCGAGCCGGCCCGGCGCTCTCTCAGGACCGGACGGGCTCAAACCCGTCCCGGCCACCCTCTCACTCTGGCGCGGGCGGAACCCGGCCCGTCGCACCGTCTTTCGGCGGCACGCATGGGACGCTAAGCTCTCGTAGGAATAGAAGCCGCGGCGCCTCGCATCCGGGCGCTGCGCCGGATGATGAGCATGGGAGGCGAGATGAAGGGCAGCGCGATCGGCATTCTTGGCGCGGCATGTCTGGCGGTGGGCTTCGGCGCGGGGTTCGTGCTCCGGCCGGTGATCGCGCCGGTCGCCGCATCTCCGGCGGTCGCCGCCGGCGTCGCCCAGCCGAGCGAGGAGGAAGCCACCGCAGCCGTGCGCCGTCACCGCCTGTTCACGGGTACGTCGCTGGCGAACGCGACGCTGAAGCTCGGCGATTGCTCGCCGGGCGGCGTTGGCCCCGGCGTGACCTGCATGACGCAGATCGTGCTCGATTCAACCAAGCCGAACGCCGCCCCGCAGAACCGGCCGATCGGCTTTGCCCGCGTCAACGGGCAATGGGAGGTGGCGGTCTGGTAGGGACACGCGACGGGATCGAGAGGGCCCGCGCCTTGTTCGCCAATGGCGAAGGGTTTTTGCCGTCCACGGCACAGGCTGAGAACGGCGATCCCCGCCACATCTGCTACATGACCGCGATCGCGGCCGAGCTTGGGCTGAAGGCGTATGTTTCGAGCCAGGGCTGGAGCGACGATCGCTGTCGTCGGGACATTCGCCACGATCTCGAAAGCGGCTTGGCGCACGCCTGCGCATCGGGGCTGGTCGTTCGGAACGACGCACTGGCCGATGCGGTGGCGGTGCTGAACGCCTATTATCCGCGTCATGCTTTTGATCGCTTCGACGGCGATCCGGCCTTCGCGTCGAAGGCCCGCGCGGCGGTCGCGGGTCTCTTTGATGACGTGCGCCCCTATGTCGAAGCCTCTGGCGGGCGGTAGATCTCGAAGGGATTGCCGTCGGCGAGATGGCCGAACGGGGTGAAGACGAAGTCGCCGTCATCACGGCCGACGGCGCAGATGACGTAGCGCTGCTCGCCGGTCGCGGCGTCGGCGCATTCCATCAACGCCAGGTCGCCGCTGCTCGCGGCACGCAGCAGCGTCTGGAAGTTGGCGCGGACATGGTCTGGGATGCTCATCGCGCGCCTCCCTCGGCAAGGCGATCGGCGAGCCAGCGACCGGTGCTCATCCACGCAATCGTCTCGCCCGAAGCGAGATCGAGAAGATGGGCGCCGCCCGAGAAGCCGTCGATCACTGGATTGGAGGCGATCCCGGCCCACTGGAAACCCCAGGGGCCGGTCAGCCCGAACGCCTCGGCGCAACGCGTCACGAAGGTGATCGCGAGCTGCGGATCGGCGGTGCCGGGGTCGCGCAGCCAGAGCCATGACGCGCCGTGCTCAGGTGTCACTGAGAGGTGAAACGGTTCGGCCGGCGGATCCTCGCGGCCGTTCTCGGCCATCAGCGCGGCGTAGATGTCGAAGGCCCGTGCGGCATTGGCGGAGGTGCCGACGTCGAGCAGGCAGGAATAGCGGGTGAAGAAATCGGTCATGGCGGGCTCCAGAAACGAAAAGAGCCCGGCGCTTGGGCCGGGCTCGGAGTGGGTTCAGGGTGGCGGAGGCTAGTAGCCGAACTGCCAGGACGGCCAGGCTCGGCCGTCGTCGGCGGCGTGCACCGCGTCGGGGAGATATGCCGGATCGCCTTCGACGACGACGGGATCGTGCACCGGGGTTTCGTCGATGATCGTCACGCGGCTGACGATCCCGTCTTCGACTTCGACATGCACGGGAGCGAGAAACTGGAAGACGACGCGACGGGGCGACGCGGTGGATCGCAGCATGGCGATGCTCCTTCGGTCGGGGAAAGGACCGGAGCGGCCGAAGCCGCTCCGGGTGCTCATCATTCGGCTGCGACAAGGTGCGTCTCGTCGTGGGCCTCGGCCGTGACGTCCTCGTCGTCGCCGGCGAGGAATGCGGGCAGCGCCGCGCCATCATCGTCACCGTCGTCTTCGCTGTCGGATTCGATCTTCGGCGCGGACGCGTCGGTATCGTCGACGGGGCGCAGCGGCTCGGGCAGCCATCCGGTTTCGGCCAGCAGCCGCTCGGCCTCCTTGGCCATGTCGGCCTTCTTCAGATGGTCGATGAGCTGGGCGGCCTGCTCGCCGACGCCTTCGCGGACCGCCTGCAGGATGCGGGGCTTGGTGACGCGATTGAGGTAGTTGCCGAAGGTCGGGCGCCAGCCGGCCTCCACCAAGTCGAGCCCCGTCGCCTTCGTCAGGCGGTCGGCCTGGGCGAGGCGCATATCGAGCATGTGCTGCGACACGCCGCCGGCGCTGTGTGGGTTCGGCCGCTCATAGAGCGCGTTGACGCCATAGCTGACGCAATGCGCCAGCAGCGCCATCCGGCTGGCGTCATCGAGGCCCGCGAGCCAGTCCCACAGAGCGTCGTCGTCCTTGGGGATGTCGCCGGCCCACGCGGCATGCCGGTCCTGGACCGCGCGGGCGGACGGGCTGTCCTTCAGGGCCTCGTCCTGAGCCGGGAAGAAGACGTGCTTCACCCCGGCTTCCATGGCGCCCGTGTACATGAGCGTCATGAAGGTGTCCGAGACCAGCTTGTGAAGGAGCGCGGTCATGGCGATGTGCGGATTCTCCGCGACGGCATTGCGCAGCGCGAGCGTGCGGTAGGCCGTCAGCTCGATGACCAGCCGCTCGGGCAGCGGCTTGATCTTATCGTCCTCGTCCTCCTCCGCTTCGACCGCCTGGCCGCCGATCGTGATGACGGCGCGCTGCACGGCCGGCCCACCGGGCTCGCGCGGCCGACTTTCGGCCTCGTCGCCATCGACCTCGGCGCCGGGCTCGGGAGCTTCGTCCTCGGGTCGGACATAGCCGCGATCGATGGCTACGCTGCCGTCATGCGCGATGCTGATGAACACGCCCGCGCGCGCGATGTCCTCGGCCTCGAAGCGGATCGGACGGGTCTCGAACGCGGACAGCGCCGTCTCGATCTCGCCGAGCCGAAGGTCGACCTCGTCGGGCAGTTCATCGGCGCCTTCATACTCGGCCTCGAGCTTCTGGTATTCGGCGTTGAGCGCCTCGATCGTCGCCTGTTCTTCCGCCGTCAGGTCGAGCGGTTCGCCCTGCAGCTCGCGCAGGCCGCGCGTGGCGTCGTAGTGGAAGCTGACCGCGACCTCGATCCACTTCCAGCCTTCGGCGGTGATCGTCTCGGCTGTCGCCTTGAGCTTCTCGGCAACCAGCCGGTCGAGCAGCGCCGCGTCCTGCAGCCAGCCGCCGTCGTCGGACTGGAACAGGTCGCGCATGACGATGCCGCCGGCGGCCTCATAAGCCTCGACGCCGACGAATACGGCGCGCTTGTCCGAGGCGCGCACGGTCGTCTCGGTCAGCATGCGGCGGATCTGGTACGGCTCCTTCGACCAGGCGTCCTTGATCGCTTCCCAGACTTGCTCCTGGCGGGCATGATCGTCGGTCACCGTGAAGGCCATGAGCTGGTCGAGCGTCATGCCGTCCTCGGCATAGACGTCGAGCAAGGCGGGCGACGCGGACGCCAGACGCAGGCGCTGCTTGACCACCTGCACGGGCACGAAGAGCGCCGCGGCGATCTCCTCCTCGGACTTGCCCTTCACCCGCATGTCCTGAAAGGCGCGGAACTGGTCGAGAGGATGGAGCGGCGCGCGGTCGATGTTCTCGACCAACGAGACTTCCTCGGAGAGGATCTCGTCGTCGCGCTTGCGCACGACGCACGGCACCGGGGCGATCTTGGCGAGGCGCTTCTGCTTGACGAGCAGCTCCAGCGCGCGGAAGCGCCGGCCGCCCGCGGGCACTTCGAACAATCCGGTCTCCTGGCCCTCGGCGTCGACCACGGGCACGACGCTCAGGCTCTGGATGAGGCCGCGACGCGCGATCGAGGCCGCCAGGTCCTCGATCGAGACGCCGGCCTTCACGCGCCGGACGTTGGACTGGCTCAGGACCAGCTTGTTGAAGGGGATGTCGCGCGAGGACGACAGGACGATCTTCTGAACTGCAGTAGCCATTGGGGATTACTCCGCAACGGGCGGCCGAGAGCCTCTCTCTCGACCTCCAACCCGTCACGGAAATCCCGTCCTCCCTCTCACTCTCTACTGGCCGGCGCCCCTGGGTGTGGCGACCGGAGCGAACGGGGTGCGAGCGAAGCACGAGACGCAAAAGCGCAAGCCCGCTGACACGGATTTACGCGGGTTCGGATCGCCCGGAGATCGCGCTTCGGTGGGCCGCGTGAAGCACGCGTTCGACCTCGCGGATGCTGCCGGTTCGACGGCCCGCTTCGGCCCAGACCGAGATCGGAAACAGCCCCTCGAACAGGAGATCGCGCTCGATGCCGAGGCCCAGCGGCAGGCGCACCGCGGTTATCTCGGCGAGGCTGAACGAGCCTAGCTCGGGCTCGCCGAGATCGGCCAGGCCGAACAAGGTGTCGCCATCCTCGTCGAGCTCGGTCGCCAGCCAGACGCCTTCGCCGAGCGGGTTGAAGAATTTCGCCACGGGGATGTGGTTGGCGTCACGGTCGCGGCCGTTGGCGAGGAGCTGCTCGCGCAGTTCCGTGGTCAGGAGGATCATGCGGCCCTCCTGTCGATCGCGGGCTCGGCCTGCAGCTCGACCGGCACGAAGCCGAGCAGCCAGTCGGCGGCCTTGCTTGCCTGGCTAGCGGCGCGGACGATGGCGCGATTGTCCTCGCGCAGCACCTCCAGCCAGGAGCCGATATAGTCCGCGTGCCGCACGGTCGGCACGATGCCGAGCGAGGCGCAGCAGAAGGCGGCGTTCATCTCGGCAATATATCCTGACAGTCCAGCCCTTTTTTGAAATTTTACCCTGTTGGGGATGGTGGTGATCATGCCGCCATCTCCTCGGTCCGAGGCTGCTGGGCATGCATCCAGTCAGCCGCCTGCTGGGCTTTGTTCAAATACTCGATGACATGCGGNATATCCTGACAGTCCAGCCCTTTTTTGAAATTTTACCCTGTTGGGGATGGTGGTGATCATGCCGCCATCTCCTCGGTCCGAGGCTGCTGGGCATGCATCCAGTCAGCCGCCTGCTGGGCTTTGCTGGCGGCGGTGAAGATGGCGCGAGGGTCGTCCTTGAGGAGGCGCAACCAGGATGCCACGTAGGCGGCGTGATCGGGCCTGGGATGATGGGCGACGCCCAAATCCGCCAGGATGAAGGAAGCGGTCAATTCGGCGGTGGCTTCTTCGATCGGCAGCCAATCGCGCTTGAACCGTTCCTGGAAGTTCCGGTCGAGCCGGTGCTTTGCGCCAGTGGCGTGAGCTGCTTCATGTATTAACGTGCCGGCATGGGCGGCTGGGCTCGTGAATGCCGCGTAGTCCGGCATGAAGATCGTGTCGATGTCGATGCGGTAGTGCGCATTGTAATTGCCGGTGATGATCGGGATCTTCAGCGCATCGATGAACTCGCCGACGTGAGTAAGGCGATCGATCTCTGGAAGCTCCTCGATGACCTGAGGTTCGTAGCCATCGACTTGGGCGACATTGAACACCGTGAATGCACGTGCAAAGACGCGGCGACGAACGTCATCGTCACCATCATCTGCATCGTCGTTGGCGGCCGGCTTTGCCTGCTTCCAGAGAACAACCGTCGTTCCTCGTTCGCCCTTGCGTACCTGCGCGCCGATAGCCAGCCATTGCCGATAGGTTCCCCAGAGGCCGTCGGCATAGCCATGAGCTTGCGCAGCGATCCAGAGTGCGAGCACGTTGACGCCGCGGTATCGATTGCCTGACGAGACGTTCTGAGGACGGGTGATGGCAGTGCCGTCGTGATGCCAGGGCATGCGCCATTCGCCGGCGCCAGCTTCGATCGCGGCGACGATCTCGGCGGTGATGCGGGTATAGACATCGGCGCGGTCCGCCGAACTCGATGTATAGGACATGGGAGAATCTCCGCGGCCGGCGGAGCAAGCCTCTCTCACTCCCTCAACCGGCCGCCCGATTCCGGCCCTCCTCGTCCTCTCCCGCCGCCCGACAGGGCGGCCGTCTTTGGTTTTGTGCTGTCTCATCATGATGGGTGTTCCCGTTCGGCCGGGGTCCGTCCCCGGCGGCGGAGCAGCCACCTGCGATGCCTGAAAGCGCGACCGCGCACTCGCAGAGCCGAAGCGATAGCGGAGGACGGCGATCAGCCGTTGCGCGGCCGTGCGGGGCATCGCGCGCTCCGACCTGGCCGGGGCGGACGCCGGCGAGAACCAGCCGGCGCGGCCGCAACCTCAGGTCCGGAGCTCTGACGTCAGTTGCTGCGATCGATATCGTCGAGGACAGCCTCGATGCGTGCGAGATCCTGTTGCAGGGCGGAGCGCTGTAGCGAAGACAACCGCTTCTCTTTGAGGACAGCTCTCGCCTCGTCTGCGGAACGTGCCCATGCTGGCCGGTGCCTGGCGGTGATGCAGGCGTTTGGACACCGTGTCGGTTGGCAAAGCACGGTCAGCGGCATCTTGTTGTTGTCGGCGTTGGTTGCCTGCTTCAGGCACAGGGCGGTCCCGGGATCGAAGAAGCAATCGGCGAGCACGCCGACGTGCAATGTGCGCGCGAGACTGGCGAGCATCGTGCGAAGCCGCGCGCGATCTGCAATTATGACTGGAAGGGGGCTAAGTTCTACCGCTGCAGCATCAAGCGCCTTCGATATGCGTGGTGCCGCTGGTCCGGAAAGCGTCGAACCAACTTGCCGCTCATCGAAGTAAACCAGCAGGTCATCGAGTTGCCCAAGAGCACGCTGGTTCTCGACCTCGGCGCGGAAGCCAGACTTGCTGGAGCCGGCATAGCCCTCGAAGGCCGCGACGGAGGCATGCTTATACTGGATCATGCCGGCGATCGTACCGAAGGGACGGTTGGCGATATGCCATGCAATCGTTCGGCGAAATTGCCGTGTTGTGATTCGCCAAGGCTTGCCTTCGGAACTGTTGGGAATAACCGGCTCGTTGATCGTGCCGAACAGTTCATTGAGGTGATCGCGATAAAGATTGAGCTGGCGTACTATCTCGGCAGAGAGGTGATCCTTGCACACGGATTTAGCGGCCAGGACCGGCCAGAGTGTCGTGAGGCCGCGGGCCGATGCGGCCTGGAACGAGAGGCGTTCCAGCACACCGATGGCCTTGGCGACAGGCTCGATCGTGACCCAATCGGCTGCTTCGCCATGGCTCGAT
This sequence comes from Bradyrhizobium sp. Leaf396, assembly GCF_001424605.1. NCBI lineage: Bacteria > Pseudomonadati > Pseudomonadota > Alphaproteobacteria > Hyphomicrobiales > Nitrobacteraceae > Bradyrhizobium > Bradyrhizobium sp. Leaf396. The sequence goes on along the minus strand of NZ_LMQJ01000003.1, from coordinate 4,506 downwards.
TTGCCTTTGTAGGCAACTGACCGGACGCGATGGCGCATGATCAGGCCATCTTCACTGCGGGATATAGCAAGGCATCCACGCTGCATTGCCTGAACTTCGCAGTCGCGCATGCCGGTCAGATACGCACACAGAATATATGCTGCTGATTGCAGCATCCGTTCTTCCTGGGCGAGCGTCTTGGCGTCGAATCGAGGTCGCCACGGAAGGCCCGTCTCGGGCAGAAGAGAGATGCACGTATCCATGCCGCCAGTCTCAACGCCGAGTTGGCGTATGGCTGCATCGATCAGATCGGGCGCTCCACTCGCAAGCTGAATATGCATCCTCGACTCTGCGCGGGCATCGATCCCGATATGAAGATGAAGCAGGTGCGAGTTGACAGGAGGCGATACGTCCCCTGTATCTGGAAGCCGCATAGTGGCGCCATTGTGAGCGGTCCCCCAGATCGGCACACCGCGCTCTTCACGTCGTCGCCGCTCAAAGTAGTCCATGAGACGCCGGCGCTGTCGGGCACGGCGCTGTTTGCGGTCAAGGGCCTGATCTGATTGAACAAGCTTGGCGCAATGGGTCTCCAATCGATCAAGCTCGTCGCGAGCGGCGAGGATATCGGGCGCAAACTCGGTGACGTAGCGGATCGACCAGGCCAACAGTGGGGCGATGACTTCTTCCGGCATTCGTGGGGTGCGGTTCTCGCGGACGTGACGATAACCAGCGACGCGGGCTGGAGCGCGTCCGCTCCACGGCTGGAACCGCAGCCCTCCGGAGGGAAGATGATCGCGAAAAGCATAGAGGTCGACCGGCACCTCGAGAAGGTGACCGACGATGACAGGCCGTCGGCTGCAACCGGTCTGGAGATGGCGCGCGTAGCGGTCGAGCAATTGCTGATCGATCCGCGAGAGATCGACGGCGCTGAGTTCGCCGCGGACGAACTCGAAGAAGCGACGCGCTCGGTTGAATATCTGCCGAACACAGACAGGCGGGAGCTTCTTGCGATGACCAGGGAGATCGACGTTGAGCCGGGCATAGAGCAGTTCCCGGATTGCTTCGCGGGTACCGATATCTTCGACCGAGCCGAAATGTACGGTGACATGGCAACGGCGGGCGTTCTCGCGAAATACCGCCGGCCCGAGATCCCAGCTTGCATCGCCATAGCGGGACAGGCAGCTCCGATCGAAGCCCTGCTTCAGCGCCGCGGAAGCAAGAACCGGACGGTCATGCAGATCCTGTGGGAGCGGAGCGAGGGCAACTTTGCTCATGGCCGCACCTCGGGCGGAAGATAGAGAGATTGTTGGGTGGCCTCGCTGCGCGCTTGGGCGATCAAACGTTCAGAGAAGACGGGCAGAACCTGTTGTGTGATGCGCGCATGCGCGCGACCGAACTTGATGCTCCAGTCGGCCGCAGAGAGCCCGGCGCGCTCGCCCTCGATAAAGTCGAGAAACGCGAGGATCGCTGGCAGCTTGCGAGCCGTGATGACCGCGTTGCGGCATTCCAGGCAACCCCAGAATGGCTGCGGACAGGGTGAGCCTGCTTCGGCGAAGGGGCTGTTCTGAAAGCCCGCGCACGCCGCGAGCCAGACGTCCTGATCTCCATCCAGGAGCGCGGGAATGTTATTGTTCTGCACAGGGGCGTCAACACCCTCGCGCCAAAGGGACTCGCTGTCGGGTGACAGAACGATCGGTCCTGCGGACGCGACAACATCCGTGAACGCCTCGGCGACGGTGGCTTCATGCAAAGGGCGCAGTGACGGAATATCCGCATAGTGACGAGCGGCGATCTCCGGCGTGTGGCCGACGGCAAAGCGCGCCATGTGCCCTTCGGTCTTGAGATACCAGAGTGCCTTATGTGTTTTGCGCAGCCGGGAGAGAACAAGGTGTAGCGGACGGCGATCGTCGTCGACGATGCCGTGTCCAGCGACCCAGTTGTCCACCAACTGATGCGGGTGATCGATGCCGGACCGGAGCTGTCCTCGCCCTTTATAATGATAGACCCAGAGAGACTCGACCGGAAGAAAGCGCCTTGTAAAGCTCGTCACCTCGATCAGCTTGCGGATCAATCCGCCAGGCGTGCCGAGGCCGCCATCACGAACTCGCAGACGCTTCTGCTCGGCACCACGCGCGCGACGCTTTATGTAGCTGATCTCGATCGTCCCGGACTCTGGGCTCTGCAAACAATCGATGGTCAGCGTCTTGCAGCATTCGATCTCGAGCCCTGTCTCTAATGATAGGAACGTCAGCAGTGGCGGCAGATCGGTTGCGAGCAAATGATGGCGGTTATGGACATCTTCGGAAAAGCTCGAAACCGGCAGGCCCCGTCGCAGGCGCATGAAGTACAGGCGTTTGAAGGCGAGGTCCGAGTGGTCGATCTTGCCTTCAGCGGCAATCCTGGCTTCAACATCGGCGACTGCGCTGCGGAGGTTGGAATCAATGGCTTCGTCGAGCGGACGGCCGATACGTCGGAATATTTTGCCGATATCGGCCCGAGCCGCGTCACGTAGCTGACGAGCGACGAACGGACTATATGCGTCGCGGGGTTGCGACCGTCCTGCGGATTGCGCGCTGGTGTAGCTCAGGCGATGGCGGAGCTTATCGTCGAGAAGGCCGGGTTGATCGGCATCGATAGAGCGCAGCGCCAGAATCGCCTTCGCGAGGACCGTGTGCCGATGGATCGGCGTCATGCCGCCGGCCTCAAGGGAGGCTTCGAATCCGTCAATATCCTGCGCGCGAAGATCAGCCGGCTTCGTGGCATGAGAATGGGCTCGCAGGTATGCGAAAAACTTATGATATGCTGTAATGTGCTGCATGATGGTGCAGCGCGCTCCCAACGCCCCGCCGAGTTCAGCCTGTCGGCGAACAGCGCCGGCAAAGGCTATCGCAAGTGCTCGCGGGCTCAGGCTGGTGAGATCGACCTCGACGATCCCGCCATGACGCGCCTCAATGTTGAAGCGCAGTCCGATCACCTGGTCACCGGCATGAGCTGGAACAACACCATCTGCGGGCACAAAACGAACTGAAGTTCCCTTGCGCGGCCGGCCTCTCATAACGAGCGCTCCGAGGGAAGCAGCGCCAGTAACTCCTCGACGGCGGCATCAACGGTATCGGCGCGCGAAGCGATGTGATCGAGATAGATGTAGGTCGTTGCGAGGCTGGCGTGGCCAAGCAGCCGTTGCACTTGCTGGAGTGGATCGCCGAGGATCTGCCGATATCCTTCGATCGGGCCAGCGGGCAACGCTGCATCTCGAATCCGCTGCTGGATCAGCATCGCGAGCATATGCACGGCAAAGGTATGGCGGAGCTGGTGCGGCGTGATGTTGACGGAAAAGCTGAGAGACCTGCACCGCTCGGATGCCCGGGCGAAGATCACCTCCCAGGAGTTCGGTTGAACCGGCAATCCGACTTCCGTGAGCCACAGCACGGCGGGCTCGCCCGCTGTACCGTCATCATCGCAGACGATGGTCCTGCTGCGCTCTTCGGGGCTCAGCAGATCAAGAACGACGTCACTCCCGTCGAGCAGTCGCAACCGGGAAGCTGACCGCTCCCTGTGAACGAAGATCGGGCGTTCGTACGAGCGCCAGCCGGAGCGTTGTCGGAACTTAGTGACGGCGTGAGCTCGTTCAACCGCGATGTAGGCCCGCGCCTGTTCAAGCAGTCGACCGGAAAGAAGAATCTGGCGACCACGATCGCCCTTCGTCAGCGCGTCCGGCAGATCGAGCCATACCTGTCGAGCTGTTCGCCGATCGACGGCAGCAAGGTCGGATGCAAACAGAAAGGAGGCTTCCTCCAGCCGAAGGCCCGTCGTCACAACGAGGTCGGAAAACAACGCATTGCGAATGCCGTTGCGATCACGCGCTCCCGGCCGCGCTCCGCCATCAGGCATAAGCCCTCTGAGGCCGACGTCCCAAAATACCCGGTAGTCATCGAGCGTGACAAAGCTGACATCTGCTCGACGAGCAGCCGGCTCATAGGCGTCATTGCGGGCTGTAATCTGCGCACGCCGGCCGCCGTATCCTTGCCTCCAAACCGAGCGGTGCGTGAACGGCGCTTCAGGGAGCAAGCCTTCGCGAACGCCCCAACGATAGAGCCGATCGAGACAGGCAACAGCTCGATTCCAGGACGCCGCGGAGATACGTTGGCCGGCCTCCGTCCGGCGACGAACGCGATGATAGGCAAGGACGTCGCGACGATCACCTTGCCATACGGACTTGCCGCAGGCTTCCGAAAGAAAGCGGACCCAGACCAGGACGTCATAGCCATACGCACGAAGGGAGTGCCGTGAGCGGACGCCATTGAGGGGAAGGTCGCGGAAGAAACGATCCAGATCAGGATCGTAGAGTGCCCCGTCCCGCAGGATCATAGGGACGTGTGCATCAAGGCCGTCAGCCGATCGGCGCTCTTGAATGGTGATGTGATCTTCCCCCGATAAAGTGGACGGGTTAAGCGGCTTTTAGCTCCATCTCGATCGGGGGGATATATCCGAGTGCGGAATGGAGCCTTGTCCGGTTATAGAATCCTT